>JAZRBK010000305.1:0-1747 GCA_045635025.1 Candidatus Scatosoma sp. | reverse complement strand
CGGGAGCGTACTTAGACGTACGTGAGCGAGAAAAAACGCAAGCCCGACGAAGTATTGCGAAGTATTTCAAAAGGGCTTAGAAAAGTATTTCAAAGGGGCAATACTTATCTAAATACGAACATTCTAACGAAGGAGAAGGTCAAATACACCACCATCGTTGCGAACATCGTACCGTCGATACGGTCCAAGATACCGCCGTGTCCAGGCAGGATTTTACCCATATCTTTCACGCCGACGTTCCGTTTGATACAGCTTTCCACCAAATCGCCGAATTCGGTAGCAATGGCAACCAAGAAGCCCATTATGAGGTACACGGGCAGCCACGCGTGCATATCCACGTACTCACCCACGAAAATCGCGTTATACGCGAAATAGATAGCCAACGCACCGAGCACACCGCCGACTACCCCGCCGATTCCGCCGATAAGCGTCTTATTCGGACTAATGGTAGGCGCCATTTTCTTGGGATAACGCTTTCTCAAAAACCGTCCGAAAAGGTAGGCAAACGTATCGGAAATGGAGGATACGATAAACGCAAAGAGTATAAGCAAGTTCGAGTTGAACCCCGCTTGGGAGAGCGCGGGTACGTCGGGCACGTGGTTGGCAAGCACTAACGTACACAGCAACAGCGTAGGATACACTGCCGACAACATCGAAACGCCGATATTATCCAAATCCGTTTCCTCGTGCCGAAACACGAGCAAACACAAAAGCGACACCGCGAGCGCGATAAAGCACACCCCTATCATATGCAGACCGAAACGGAAGAAATACTCGCCGATTGCACAAGCGGGAATACAAATAATCGCAAAGCACAATACCAATACCCGTTCCGCGTGCGTCGTTCTCTTTCCGCCCGCGCGGAGCATTTCCACCGTACCTACGATTGCACAAGCATACGCAAATAAATCAAAGAGAAAATCGTGCACGAAGAACTTTAATAAATAAAATCCTATCAGCACGGCAATATACGTAAAGCCCGTTATTGCTCTCGTTTTCATAAGTTTCTCCTTTTAGGCGCGCGCTATCTTATCGCAAAGCGGCTACGCCTTTCACCTTTAACCTTTATCACTGTAAACGGCGCTAAACCTATAAGCCGTTTACTTGGAAAGCTGTTCGTCCGTTTTTCCAAAGCGGCGGGTTCTGCCCGAATACCATACAATCGCTTTTTCCAATTCCTTGTCGGAAAACGCAGGGAACATCGTATCGGTAAAATACAGTTCCGCATACGCGCCTTGCCAAAGCAGGAAGTTAGAAAGGCGCACCTCTTTCCCCGTCCGAATAATGAGGTCGGGGTCGGGTTGCCCGTCCGTGTATAACAGGGAAGAAAAACTGTTTTCGTCCACTTTTTCCCCTTTTTCCACCGCCAAGTTCACCGCTCGCACAATTTCCGCGCGCGAACCGTAACAAAGCGCAACGTTAATGCCTTTGCCTGTAAAGCCCGCCGTTTCCGCTTCCGCTTTTTTCACGATTTCCTGCACGTCGGCGGGCAATAAAGTTACGTCGCCAATCACGCGCAAACGGATTCCGTTTGCACAAAGCTTTTGCACGTACGGTAAAAAATGCTCGCGAATGAGCCCGAACAAATATTCTAGCTCTTCTTTGGGTCTGAGCAGGTTCTCCGTCGAGAGCGCGTACACGGTTACGTATTCAACGCCGAGCTGAAACGCGTGTTCCGTGAGCCCTATCATACGTTCCATACCCGCTTTATGCCCGAAAGAACGGGGCATTAGGCGTTTTTTCGCCC
>JAZRBK010000304.1:0-2041 GCA_045635025.1 Candidatus Scatosoma sp. | reverse complement strand
TACGCAGAACGCGCAAAGATATTTTAAGACGTACAACAAGCAAAAACGCGCCAAAGAGGTTTTGACGCCTATGCGGCAAACGGAAGAACGGGAAGTGGACTATGCCGAAAGTATTCTCTCCTCTATTGCTCGCGCGGAAACGGAAGAGGATTTGAAAGAAATCGAAACGGAGCTTATCGAAAACGGACTTTTACGCGCTCCCAAAGCGCGCGTGGGCGGGAAAAAGAAAGAATTGCCCGTACCTTTCCGCTCTTACGAGCACGACGGCGTAAAAATCTTACTCGGCAGAAATAATTTACAAAACGACAGACTTTTGAAAGAAGCCGCTCCCGACGATATTTGGCTGCATACCCAAAAATACCATTCTTCCCACGCAATTATTCGCACACAAGGGGGGCAGGTATCCGACGAAACGCTTTTGTTCGCCGCCGAGCTTTGCGCCTATTTCTCCGACGGACGGGATTCAGATAAGATTCCCGTAGACTATTGCAAACGGAAATTCGTCAAAAAACCGAATAAAAGCAAGGCAGGATTCGTCGTCTATACCGATTATAAAACTTTGCTCGTTTCCCCAAAAAATCACGAATAACGCTTTTGCGTATTTATGTAAAATCGCGCGTGCATACGCGCGATTTTATTATAAATATTCCTTCATTTATAAATATTCCTTCCACTTCTTCTCAAACCCCTCTTCCATTTCAATCATCTCGTTTAGAAGGGCGATAATCTCGTCGTTTCCGTCGATAGGGAGCTCGCTTGCCGTCGTGCGGAGACTCGTTATCCCCATTACCGTACCTTGAATCATCATATCCGCAATATGGGCGCGGGAATTGTCCGTGAGCGTGTTCATCTTAATCGAACCCCACATCATCGCTTTTTTGAACATATTCGGTTCTTTTACCTCCACGCCCAAATCCTTAGCGAGCATCGACGCCCGAGCAGAATACTGCTCGTAGATTTCGTGTTGACGGGCGAGTTCTTCTTTTACCTCCGTATCGTCCACCTGCGGCGTAATATCCGCAATCGACTGTAAAGCAAGCTGTGCGTTGCGATAAATCTCCGCCAACGCCTCTTCGGTTTTTTTACGCGTTTGATTTTCCATATTTCTATCTCCTTACTTTTTTCGCCGCTTGTCAGGGCGTTTTGTCTTTGTTTCGTTAGCTTGTGCGCGCAATACAAAAATCATACGAAACCCCGCCTTTTTTATGAAAAAAATCGAAAAAACAGTGAAAAATTGCTTGACGAAACCTTTTCAATATGATATAGTAGTATCCGAGCCGATAGAAACGGGCTGATTTTAAGTTGCTCTTTTGGCGCGTTCGCGCCGTCGCGGTGCTCCGCGAAAAGGCACGCCTTGGATATTCTTCGAGACTGGAAAGAGGAGGTAAAAACTGAATGTACGCTATTATTGATAACGGAAATAAGCAATACAAAGTGGCGGAAGGCGACGTTGTACGCGTGGAAAAACTCGCGGCAAACGAAGGCGACACCGTTTCTTTCAAAGTGCTTATGGTCGCTGACGAAAACGGCGTGAAAACTGGCGCGGAAGTCGCTTCTGCTAAGGTCGTAGCTACCGTCGTTAAGCAAGACAAAGCTAAGAAGATTATCGTTTTCAAGTATAAAGCTAAGAAAAACGAGCGTAAGAAACAGGGTCATAGACAACCCTTCACCGCTGTTAAAGTTGAAAAAATCGAGCTTTAATCGCACCCCCGCCTTTTTTAGAAGGCACGCAAAATTAAAATTAAGGAGAAATAAAAATGATTTTTATCAGTTTATTCGCTCATAAAAAAGGTACCGGTTCTTCCCACAACGGTAGAGACAGCGAAGCGAAACGCCTTGGCACGAAGCGCAGCGACGGCCAAAAGGTGCTTGCTGGTAACATTCTCGTTCGTCAACGTGGTACGAAAATCCATCCCGGTGCAAACGTAGGTATCGGTAAAGACGATACGTTGTTTGCGCTTGTAGACGGCGTAGTTCGGTATGAAAGATTGGGCAAAGATAAGAAAAAGGCAAGCGTTTATCCCGTAGCGGACGCGCAATA
>JAZRBK010000303.1:0-1541 GCA_045635025.1 Candidatus Scatosoma sp. | reverse complement strand
CCTTGGTTGCATCATGAATTTCTTCAATTCTCTTCACGTTGATAACAGGCGTTTTCTTATACTTCCCATGCGCCGTACCTACCATAATCGCAAGTGCGTCAATCCCCGTTTCTTCTACGTATTTCACCGCGTCCGCGACTTCGGTATAAGCCGCCCATTCTTCATCGTTGACCGAACCGATATGGCCTAATTCGCCTTCTACGCCAACGCCGATATATCTTGCCATATCCACAACGGGCTTCGTAATCGCGATATTTTCTTCAAGACTGCTGTTGGATGCGTCAATCATAACGCCCGTTGCGCCCATTCTCATCGCTCTGATTACTTCCTGTTCGCTTGCACCGTGATCAAGGTGAAATGCAACGGGAGTTTTTACTTCTTCCATCGCCTCACGAATCGCGGGAGCCAAACGCTGTCCCGTTTCCGTATTGAACAAACGGCTATACATTTGAATGATAATGGGAGCTTTCGTTTCCTTAGCGGCTCTCATAATACCCATCAGCATTTCCAAGTTATATACATTAAAGGAAGGAATTGCAAATTTGCCTTCTTCCGCAATATCTAATATTTCTTTCAAACCGTATTTCATAATTCACCTCAATTTACAGGATTTGCTTTAAGCGCAGGGATATATTTGCAAACCTCTTTGATTTCCTCGCTGAGCGAACCTTCGATTTCACTAACGTGGTGAATATACGCACCTTCAATAAGCATTCTTTCAAACTTATCCAAGTCTTTGAATTCACCCCAAATATACGTACCATGCGTATAAGGGCCTTCCACCGTATCACATTCGTCGAAGATAATCGAATACTTGCCGTGGTCTTGGTCGATTCTTGCAACCGTATAATGTCCATCTTTACCGCAGAAGTTTTCGCACAAACCGTTTACCTTACAAGGCATCGTTTCTTTGTGCATAGAGTACGGGAACTGACCACAATGCCACAAGAGTTCCGCATTTCTATTGCTGGGATGACGAACGGTAAATTCACCAAGGAAAGGTACCTTTTTACCAAAGGTCAAGCTTCTCAAAAGCAACTGTGTCATGATGGCGTGCATATCGCTTTCGCAAGAAGAAAGATAACCCATATCCGACAAAATCGCATACGCTACGCATTGTTTCGAGCCAACCAACGCAGGCATTGCCGACCAACATTCCGCCGAAATACCATCAAGGTCTTTTTCGTCCATTAAGTCCTTAAACAAAAGTACAAACGCATACAATTTTTCCGCGCCATCATCGGACACTTTATCCAAGATATACTTCGCGCGCAAATCGTCCGCGCCTTTCTTTAACTCTTCTTTTCTATCCTGCAAAATCTGGTTATATCTCGTTTGGATAAGCGCCAAATTCAAAGGTACAACGTGCGTATCGAATTCTTCCATGAGTTGTCCTTCGTTGAAGATAACGGAAGAGAACGGCTGCGGTCTAAGACCGATTTGACCGATTTTCATACCCATAAAATTTCTAACCGCACAAGTAACTTTTGCGAATTTCATCAAGCCGTCTTCAAACTTTTTATCGTCAACAAAACAGCTGT
>JAZRBK010000302.1:0-23947 GCA_045635025.1 Candidatus Scatosoma sp. | reverse complement strand
TCGTTTGGGTGGCAAAACCGTTGAAACCGTTGAGGACGATATTATCGCTCCTTATGAAGCGGCGGAAGCGGGCGCAGTTGTTGCGGTGTTCGTAAATCTTTCCGACTATGCTATTAACAGCAATATGGAATTGACGACCGTTAAGTGGGTAGACCACGACACGAACGAAGTCAAGAACAAAGTAATCTTGATTGCGGACGGTAAACTCGTTGACCCGAACGGCGTTATCATTGTCAAGAAAGGTGCTTAACGCGTCGCTTTGTTAGATAAAGGTTAAAGACGGTAAACGAAATGAGCAGATTAACTGACGCTTTGCGGGTGTTGCTTGGTAAATGCACGCCCGCAGGAACGCAACCCGTCGGCGATAAAGTGGACGATTTGGTGGAATGCCTTGCGAGGTATTATATCGGCAAACCGTATATTGTCTGTCTTACGTGGAATAGCGATCAAACCGTGCTGACGGCGGATAGAGGATACAAAGAAACTTACGAAGCGTTTATCGCGGGGCGGCCCGTATATGCGGTTGACAATCTCGGTTGCGTATGGTCGCCGTGGTGTTTCGGTTCAACCTTCGCGCAGTTTATGCACCTGCGAAGCGGCGGACAGTATTTTGTTGTTAAACTTCGCGCAAGTGCGGGCGAATGCGATATGGTGAGAACAAACTTCGGAACGGTTTAAGTTAGGAGGAATACAAAATGACGGTTGAGAGTTTGAACATAATCACGGACGCGGAATTATTGGAAACGGTCAAAAGTACGTTAAACGTAACGGGCGACCATTTCAATACGACTTTACAACTTTATATCGAAGATGTGAAAGGGTATCTCGCAAGCGCGGGCGTACGCGCGGACGTGCTTAATTCTACTCTTGCCGTCGGCTGTATTTCTCGCGGCGTTGCGGATTTGTGGAATTACGGCAACGGCGATACGAAGCTGTCCGATTACTTCTACCAACGCGCGGACGGATTGCGTAGCGTGGAGGTGAAAGCGGAATGAAATCGTATCAACCGAGCGTACCGTTTACCGTTCCCGCCTTGCATTTGAAGCGAACAACGGTAAAGGTGAACGGCGTAAAGCAAGAAAAATTCACGGAGGGCGCGAAATTCTTTTGCGCGGCGAAATCATACGGGGGAACGGAAAAGGTCGTCAATGGCGTTTATGTTATTGAGGACACTTGGCAAATTGACGCGTGGTATAATCCCGATTTTGGCAAGGGCGACCGTATCCGTTTCCTTGATGATAATACCGAATTTGAGATACTTGCAAGCCCCGAAAATATCAATCGGCGCGGGCAGTATATGAGATTTAAGGTTTCCGCAATAGGGGGCTAAAAATGGCAAATAATCGCAGGTATCGCGGTAGCTCAATCAAGCGCGGAAATGTCGTTGAAATGTACGGATTTTCGGAGCTATTGCAAAAGATTGAACAGGCGGGCGGAAACGTTGACGCAGCCGTTCAAAAATGCGTTGATAGATCGCTCGAAATCGTCGGGCGAAATATGCAAAACTTTATGAGCGGACACGTTGTAACGGGCGAAACGAAAGCAAGTTACGAGATAATTCCCGCGACAGTTAAGAACGGCAAAGTTACCGCGCTCGTCGGCTATAACGTCGATAAAGGCGGTTTACCTGCTATCTTTCTTGATGTTGGAACGCCGAAACAACGCCCGTATTTCTTTCGATATTATGCGGTTGAGAATAGCAGCGCGGAAATTCGGCAAATACAAGGCGAAACGCTAAACGAGATATTAAGGGGGTTGCAATAATGCAAAAGTTATTTGATTTGTTTGAAGAAATTGGCTTGCCGTATTTTCGGCAGGGCAGTTTAACGGACGAAGATTATCAACCCTCTTTTTTCACGTTTTGGAACATAAACACGACAAACGATAGCTTTTATGACAATCACGAAACGCGATATATCGAGTATGTTCAAGTCGGGTTTTACACGAACGACGCGGCGAAGATTTACTCGGTAATGGACGATTTTATCAAAAGAGCAGAAAAGAAAGGCTTTGCCGTTGATGGCAGAGGACAGGACGCAAACGCGGACAAAGAAACCTATTTCGGGCGCGTTTGCTATTTAAGAATAATCAACAAAATGGAGGATTAAAAAATGGAATATAACGAATATAGAGGCGTCCGCGGGCTTGTATTCGCGGAGGTAACGAAAGATGATACTTCGGGTTATGAGGTTTCCGAATGGGAAGAAATGGCGGGCGTTCAAGCCGTTGCGATTGCTAAAACGGAAAGCTCGGAAAGTAAGTTTTACGATAACGCGCCCCGTATTGTAATCGACGCGGAGGGCGCGGACGAAGCAACGCTGACCGTTTCCGCTCTTGCAAATAAAACGCGCGCGAAGATCGAGGGCGTAGATTATGACGAAACGCACGATATGATTATCGACGTACCCCGTAACAAGAAGTATTTTGCGCTCGGCTTTATCGGCGAAAAAACGGACGGAACGGAGGAGTTTGTCATTCTTTACAAAGGCAAATTCACGGGCGGCGCGATTACGCGTAACACTAAAACCGACGGAACGGAAACGAACAACGTTGAATATACCTTTACGGCTATTCATACGACGGGCAAGATTTACAGCGGCAAGAGCGCAAAGAGCATTACCGTTCCCGCAAGTACGAAGGTTACGGAAGCAAAGGTATTCGGTACGTTTACGGACGGCGTAAGCACGCTTTCGCCTTTGACACCCGACGAAATCAAGGCGTTGGCATAATTTAAGAGAAAGGGAGTTTACAAGCAATGGAATTAAAGTTGACTATTTACGCGGATAGACTTTGCCGCAAAGTAAAGGAAGAAAAGAAAGCGCAGGATTTTGAACTTTCGACGGCTGTATGCGAGGATTTGCTGAATGTTATAAACATTGATTTATTTGACGGCGGGCTTGAAGCATTGAGCGGCGAGGGCGGTCAAAAACTTATGCTTGGCATTGTGAAGAATGGCTATCCGTTTTTCTTGGACCTTGTCAAAGAGATTTTTGAAGTTTCCGACGGCGATGGTTATTTCAAGCTTGGCGATATCGCGGGGCTTATGATGTCGATTGTCAAGTATTCGGTTACGCAGCTCGTTAATTCCATTGGCGGAAAGACCGAAAAAAACTGACGGAGGGGGGCGGCGGTCGAACTGCCTCCCTTTATGAAATATTATTCGACAATCAAACGGCTATTTGTGAACGATTTCACATTTCCCCGTTTGAAGTAAGACGCGAGCGGTTTTGTGATTTTTGCTTGCTTATAAAACGCTTGAAAAATCAAAAAGAACGGCTCGAAAAACAACCCGCGAATATTCCGCAAGTGACGAAAGAAAAAGACGGAAAAACGCGGCGAACAATCCCCGTTACGGATTACCAAGAACCGAAGAAAGGAGGCGCGAATAATGCTTAGCGAAAGCAAGTCGTATCTCGTATATAAACACACTTGTCCAAATGGAAAAGTTTATATAGGGATTACGTGCGAAACACTACCGCAACGGTGCAAGCGTGGAAAAGGGTATCGACCTAATCAAGCGTTTTGGCTTGCTATTCAAAAATACGGTTGGGATAATATCCGCCACGAAATCCTTTTTGACGGTTTAACAAAAGAAGAAGCGGAGCAAAAGGAAATTGAATTGATTTCGCAATATAAAAGCAATCAAAAACGGTATGGCTATAATATCGCTTGTGGTGGTGGTGTCAATCGTGGTTTTACATTAAAAGAAAGCACAAAACGCAAAATTGGCAAGGCAAACAGCGGAAAAAATAACGGTATGTATGGCAAGCGTTTTAAGTTGTCGGAAAAAGCGCGCGAAAAATATATGTCTTATGTAAACGCTCGTGATTATACAAGCGGAAACAATCCTAAGGCAAGAAAGGTTTGTCAATATACACAAGACGGCGCGCTTGTCAAGGTTTGGGATTGTATCAAAAACGCAAGTGCATTTTTAGGCATTTCGTACAGTTATCTTATTAAAATTATGAAAACGCAAAAATTGTATAAAGGTTTTTTGTGGGAATATGAGGGGGTGAGGTAAATCTATGGCGAACGAACAAAATTATATCGGTGTCGCTATGGGTTAGCTAAGGTTTAGATGTTAGCGACCTAAAAGCGGGCTTGGCGGAAGCGGGTAAGCGAATAGGCGAAGCAAACGCGGATTTTCGCGCCGCCTCTTCTTCTATGGAAGATTGGACGAAATCGACGGAGGGCTTGCAAGCTAAAATCAAACAGCTTGATACCGTCCTTGCGTCGCAAAAAAGCAAACTTGCAGGGCTTAAAGCGGAATATGAAAAGGTAGCGGCGGAGCAGGGCGAAAACAGCACAGCCGCGCGAAATCTTCATATCCGTTTGCAAAATCAACAAGCTGTCGTAAATCAAACGCAAAGAGAGTTTGACAATTACACGGAAACGCTGAAACAAGCGGAAGCGGGAACGCTCGATCTTGAAAACGCAACGCTGAAAAATGGCAAGGCAATTCAAGGCGCAGGCGACAGCGCGAAAGACGCGGGCGGAAAGCTCGGCGGCTTGAAAGGCGTTGCAGCAGGTGTCGCGGGCGGGCTTGCGGCTATTGGCGCGGCGGCTATCGGTGCGATTGGCGGTTTCCTTTCCCTTGCAGAAAGTACGCGAGAAACACGCGAGAATTTCAATAAACTTGAAACGGGCTTTACCACGGCAGGGCATAGCGCGGAGGACGCGACGAATACATACCGCGAATTATACGGCATTTTAGGCGACGAGGGGCAAGCAACCGAAGCGGCGGCGCATTTGGCACAGCTTGCAAACAATCAAGAGGACTTGGCAAAATGGACGGATATTTCGGCGGGCGTGTATGCTACATTTGGCGACAGTTTGCCGATTGAGAACTTGACGGAAGCGGCGAACGAAACCGCAAAGACGGGCAAGCTCACGGGCGGGCTTGCTGACGCGTTGAATTGGGCGGGCGTGAATGAGGAAGAATTTCAAGCGAAGCTCGACGCGGCGACGACCGAACAAGAACGGCAAGCCTTAATCACGGAAACGCTGAACGGCTTATATTCTGAACAATCCGAGAAATTTAAAGAATTAAACGGCGATATTATCGCGGCAAGGGAAGCGGACGCGGCATTGACGCAAGCTATGGCGGAACTCGGCGCGATTGCAGAACCGATTATGACGACGCTGAAAATGCTCGCTGTCGATTTACTCGAAGCGATCAAGCCCGCCGTTGAACTTATCGGAACGGGCTTGCGCGGAGCGTTAGAGGGTACGGCGGGCGCGTCGGAAATGCTTGCGGAGGGTATCGGCGGTATCATTTCCGCTCTTGTTGACCGTTTAACGGATATGCTCCCGACTATCTTAAATGTCGTTTTGGAACTTATCCCGTCAATCGCGAATACCTTACTCGACGCATTGCCGCAACTTGTTACGGTTGTAACGGATTTAATCGGGCAAATAATCAACTTGCTTGCGGAGCTATTGCCGCAAATAGCGTTGAAGATTGTCGAGGTCGTGCCGTTAATAATTGAAAACCTTATGGCGGCATTACCGCAACTTTTGCAAGCGGCAATCACGCTTTTAATGGCAATCGTTGAGGCATTGCCGACGATTATAACAAGCCTTGTAAATGAATTGCCAAAGCTGATAGATACGATATTAAACGCGGTGCTTGAAGCATTCCCTATGTTGGTTGACGCGGCTATTCAATTATTTATGGCAATAATCGAAGCGATCCCCGTAATTATTCAATCGCTTATTGAAAATCTTCCGAAGATTATAACGACGATTATAAACGGGATTGTGAAAGCTGTTCCTATGTTAGTTGACGCGGCGGTGCAGCTATTCAATGCTTTAATTGACGCAATCCCTATAATTATACCGACGCTTATCGCGGAAATCCCGAACCTTATAACTTCCATTGTCGGCGCATTGATTGAGGGTATACCCGACTTAATCGCGGCGGGCGGGGATATGCTCGGTGGACTTATAAAAGGGTTGCTCGATTTCAAAACGATTAAAAAAGCAATCAAAAGCCTCGGGAATAGCATTATTGAGGGATTTAAGGACTTTTTCGATATCAATTCCCCGTCAAGGGTTATGCGCGACGAAATCGGCGAATATTTGGGCGAGGGCGTTGGTGTCGGTTTGGTTGGAAGTATACCGAACGTTAAAAAGCAACTCGGGAAATTCTCGGCGTTTATAACGGATAATCTCGGCGGTATTAAAAGCGGTTTATCCGTTGGCGTAGACGGTGCAAATTCGAGCGCGGGCGTGTACCGTGCGGGCGGAAATGTAACGGTAGACGCTCGGCAAACAATCCACTATAACGGCGCATTATCACGCAAGCAAATTATGCAACAGCGTAATGATAATTATATCGCGGTCGAAATGTATTTGAAAGGCAAGGGGGCGATTAAGTAATGTTTAATTTACAGCTCGAAAATAGCAACGGAAACGTTGTAAATATCAACGATGGCGTAAAATATGAGATTTTACACGTAAGCGGTTTAACGCCGCCCCCCGCGTCCATTTTCGCGTCCAAAAGCCCGAACCGTAAGGGAAGAAAGAAAAACGGTTCTACGCTTGATTATCGGGCAATGGTAATCCAAATAAAATTGCTCGGTGATATTGAGGAAAACCGCAACAATCTTTACATGTGGACGGACACGGAAACGGAGCTGAAAATTTATTATAGCAATTCGACGAAAAATGTTTTTTGTGAGGGTACGGTAACGGAATGCGATATCGACCTTTTCACCGATAACGAGGTGATAAACCTTGTTATTGAATGTGACGACCCGCATTTCAAGGAAATGCAAGAAGTAGTCGCGGAAATATCCGCGCTTTTGAAACAGTTTACTTTCCCCTTTGCGATTGCGTCGGGTGGCATACCGTTTTCCACGTTGCGCGAAAACAATACAACGAATGTATTTAATGCGGGCGCGGAAACGGGCGCAAAAATAACCGTTAAATGCAAGGGCGAAGTAAAAAACCTTATGATTTTTGACGCGAACGATACGACGCGACAATTTAAGATAAATTATACTTTCCCTCTCGGTTATGTAATCGAAATTGATACGGAAAGCAGCCCGAAAACGGTCAAGGCAATACCGCCCGACCAAACAACGGCGGTAAATATCTTGAAGTATGTCGCGATCGCGCCGACGTGGTTCACGCTGAAAAAGGGCAATAACCTTTTCGGGTTTACGGCGGACAGCGGGGCGGAAAATGTCGAAATGACAATCGGCTTTCGAAATAAATTTTTGGGGGTGTAGGCTATGCAAGTTTATATCCTTACCCCCGATTATGAATTGCTCGGAATGATTGACGAGGCGGAAAGCGTCGTTTGGCATAAAAAATATAACGACGTGGGTGAGGCGGAAATTTATGTGCCTTGCAATGAAATGTATATTGATTTATTGCTCGATGGCAAATACCTTTACCGCAATGACGACGATATGTTTTGCAAAATTGAAACCCACGAAATCACGACGGACGCGGAGGCGGGCGATTATATCACCGCAACGGCGGCGGATATTTGCAAAATCCTTTCGGGCCGTATAGTTTGGGATAACTTTACATATTCGGGAACGGTCGGCGGGTTTATAAAAAAGGTTTTGAATGAGAACGTTATAACCTCGACGCAACCGACCCGCAATATACCGAATTTCACAATAGACGAAAGCAGCCTTGACAGTATAACGGACGAAATCACATATACAACGAAGTCGGACGATATATTACAGTTGATTATTTCGACTTGCAAGACGGTTAATTGCGGTTTTGGGGTTTCCTATAATATGAATACTCAAAAGCTCGTTTTCCGCCTTTATCGTGGCAAAAACAAGGCGACAACGCAAAGTAGTGAATATGTGGAATTTTCCCCGCAATTTGCAAATATACTCTCGTCGCATTTTAAGGCGGACGAAAGCAACCATAAAACGGTTGCGGTTGTCGGCGCGAAAGACAGCGACGAAAGCCTTATGTATATAACCGTTTATGCGGGCGACGTTGAACCGCAGGGCGAAGAACGAGAGGAAATGTATATTGACGCAACGAGTACGAGCCGCGATATAACGGCGGACGAATTGTTGCAAATGTTTCCGTCGGCGACGCTTTCGGGAACAACGTACAGCGTTACCATTTCGGGCGTTCAAATAGACGTTGCAACGGTGGACGGCGATAAAGTAACCGTAACCGATTTCACGTTTGAAAAAATGCTTGAAATAATCGGTTATAACGGACTTTCGGAAAGGACGAAAACGCAAGAATTTACGGGCGAAGTTGACACGATCGATACATACGATTACAAAACCGATTATGACCTCGGCGACGTTGTAAAAGTTATAAACGATTACGGTATCGAGGCGGCGGCGCAGATTACGGAAGTTTGGGAAACCGACGACAACGAAAACGGCTATAGCGTAGAGCCGAAATTTGAATTTATCAATTAAAGGAGGATTGAAAAATGCCTACTTATCCAGCGACAAAAACATATCGCGGTGGTTTTTATAACAACAAGAAGCAACAAAACGGCGCGGACGATCGCGTTTATACGGCGGAGGATATCCGCAAGCCGTATGATGTAATTTATTCGGACGGGGTTTTACCCGCAGCGGACGGAACAGCGGGCGACACGCTGAAAGTCGCAGCAACGGGCGGAATGAGTATTTCCGTAGGCGTTGGCAACGCAAAGCTCGGCGGCGCTTGGTTTGAAAATTGGGCGGCATACAATATTACGCTTGACACGGCGGCAAGTGCCGACCGTTACGATTGCGTTATTATCCGCAACGATGATAGCGAGAGCGTGCGCGAGCCGTCGATTTATATTAAATCCCTTTCGTCTATCCCGACCGTAAATGACTTGACACGAGAGGGCGACATTTACGAAATTTGCGTTGCGTATGTATGCGTTCCCGCATTTGCAACGGATATTACGAGCGAAAATATTGTCGATACACGCGAGGACGGTACATTGTGTAACGTAATGTCGGGCGTGGGTGCGGTAGTTGTTCGGACATATCGAAATACTTATTTTTCGGAAACGGCAAATCAAAGGGTTATTGATATCGGCATACCGCAGTATAACAAGAGCCGCGACGAATTGACCGTGATTGTCGAGGGGCGCGTTTTTGCGGAAGGCGATAACTATGTAATTTATAGCAATTCGCGGCAAATTTCGTTGAACATCGGTTTACCCGTAACCGGAACGCGTATTGATTTTGAAGTGCGGAAAAATGTCAACGCAGCGGGCGCGGAAACGGTCGTACAAGAAGTCGCGCAACTCCGCGCGGAAATGACCGTCGTAAACAAGAAGCTTGAATACGATTATTATTGCAACGGCGTAAACGACAATATCAATATATCGGATATAGTAAGAAACTTTTATAGCGTCAACGATTATAGAAGTTTCAAACTAAATGTTATCGGTCATATAGGAATGACCGAACCTTTTGGCAGCGGGGACGGAACAACCGCAAACCCTTATACTTGGTTTAATTTTGTAAACCCGTTTGATACAAATAGAATTGTAACGGTTGATTTTACCAACGCAAGCGTAATTACGCCCCCGATAATTGACGGCACAAGCAACGTTGTATTTAGAACGGCGAAAATAAATATCATCGGCGCAAATGTCATAGACAATAATGCAACGATTGGCACGATAATTAAAATCGCAAACGCAACAAACGGAGCAATTAAATACGAAAATTGCCGTTTTTGGATAACCGCATATCAAGATAGCATTATCGCGCCGCACGGTACATTTACAAATTGCCGTGGAAGTGTAGCAAATACGATCAATAATAGTTATTGCTTTAACCCTGCGTCGTCTGGCTGTGTGCGGCTTAATGGTGGCGAGTATTGCGCGTACGCAGGTGATAATAGCGTACAATGCGCGATATTAGGGCAAAGCACCGCGGACGCGGTTAGCATTTTGTATGGCGTAAATGCGCCTACGGTTGCAAAGAGTGGCTATTATCAAAAAAGCTCTATCATACAGTTTGTAGGCGGCGGTATATTGAATTGTACGGACTTAATAAGCGCGTTACCTGTTACTGTCGTTGCGGGAATATCGAATATCCGCTACACGATTGAAAAATCGAAACCTAATATTATGTAAAAAATTAAAAATATATAAAGGAGGTAAAAGCGTATGAAGGACGTAATCGAAATGCTGTTGTCGAAACAGGCGACGCTCGAAGCGGACAAGGAAGCGGAAAAAGCGCTTGCGTGTGAAAAAATCGACGCGGAGTATTCGGAACGTGCGGGCAAAATCTCGGCTATGCTTGATATGGCAGGATACGAGCCGCCCGTTTTGAATGAACCGTGCGAAACGGACGAAGCGGGCGAAGAGAACGAGCAAACGAACGAATGGCCAAACGTTACGGAAAACGTTGACGTGGGCGGACAGCAAATTCTTTAATGGGAGGAAAAAACAATGGAAAAACTTGTGTTTGTATTGCAGTTTTGCGTTACAAATTGGCAAATGGTATTAACGGGAGGCATTATCTTGACATGCGCAATCATTTTCCTTATGGGAGTACTTAAAAAATTTATCGTCGGCAAGATTGGGAACAAACTTTTGAGAAAGGTTGCGCTTTCGTTCTTGTCGCTGATTATGGTATTTCCCGCAACGGCTTTGTATTTCGTAAGCGAGAGCGTTCCGTTCGGGTATTATTGGTATGCGTGCGCGGGGGTTGCAATCCTTACCGTGCTTACATATTGGATTTATGAAAATACGGGCTTGCGTAATTTAATTGATTTAATCGGTGAAAAAACGGTTGGTAAATGGGTAGCGGTTCTTATCGAGGCATTTACCGAAAGAAAATCCAACGCGGAAACGAAAAACGAATTGATTTCCGTTACGGCGGATTTGCAAGCAACCGTAAGAGAGGAAGTGGCAAAATCTATCAAAGCGAATGCCGCAACCGACGAAGATTTGAAAGACTTATAATTTAGGAGGATAAAAAACTATGAGAAAACTTGTTGTAACGATCAGAGATGATATTTGCACGGCAAACGGCAAAGACGTAAACGCAACGGCTTTAATCGAAAAGATTAAGCTGTACGGCACGGTCGAAGATTACGACGTAAATATGACCGCTGTTAAGGCGGAATATCAAACCGTAATCAACGAGGTTTCCGCGCGTTACGAAGCGATTAAGAGCCTCAACCTTACGCAAGACGAAATCACGTTCTTGAACTTGTACAGGAAGTTGAAGGCGGAAACCGCAGCCGTTCACGTTGCGGAAAAAGAAGCGTTGGCAAAGCAGCTTGCGGACGTTAAGGCGGAGCAGGAGGGGCGCATTGCTAAAATCGCGGCTATCCTTGCAAGTGCAAGCGACGCGGTAAGATAATCCGTTAGTCGCCAAACCTATTACATAAGGACGGGGAGCTATCCCCGCCCTTTCTTTTATGCTATTATTATATTAACTTTTTTTAACGCGTTTTGTTATATCAACGCGGGAGAAGCTTACGCATAGCGAATAATTAGGGAACGCCAACGCGCCTTTATGCGAGGGTTTGCCGAAATAGAGAGCGAGGTGGATTATCACCTCGCTGTCGCCTATTACTACCTTTTCAATCGTGTTATCTATCACGTATTTCAAAAGGTCGTCGTTCTTGCTTTCCGCTTTATCGAATAAATCGCTCAAATAATCGCGGACGTACTTTTCGTCAATGACGGTTTTTTGTTGCTGTTCAAACGCGAGCAAATTCATTTCAATTTCCGCGAGCTCGTCGTCTTTCGGCTTTTTAAGCATTATAAAAACTTCTTGATTGATTTCCTTGCTTAATTTCATTTGCGTTAATTCCGCGATTTCCCGATTTAATACGGCTTTCCTTTTCATTAAATCGTCTTTGTTTTTAACCTCTTTTACGGGGCTTTTTTTTATTTCCGCAAGCGTCGTTTTAATAATTTCGTCGATTGCTTCCGCTGAAAAGATATGCTCACGGATTGCCTTAAACACGGCGGGTTCGATATGCTTTTTTTGTATGCTCATACAATCGCATTCTTTACGGCGCAAGCGGTTTTTGCACATATAATACGGCACGTTGGCGCAAGTCTTGCCGAGATAACTGCCCCCGCATTTCGCGCAAACGGCTTTCCCCGTCAAATAATAAAGGCGGTTGCGGTTGCTTTTCCGTCCTTTCACGGGTTCGGTGGTACGGCGTGATAAAAAGATATGTTTAACCGCGTCAAAGGTTTGTTCGTCTATAATTGCAGGTACGGCGTTCGGCAGTATAAGCGGCTCCGTGCCTTTTGCATTATATCGGCGCGTACCGATATAAAAATCGTTGTTTAGCATTCTATAAAGTGTATTATAATCGTACGTTTTCCCCGTCTTTGTTTTAATGCCTTGTTCTTTCATATATTGAAGAATAACCGCAGGCGGCATACCGTCCACGAAATCCGCAAAAATCTTTTTAACATACGGCGCGGTTGTTTCGTCAATCGCGTATTTTTTACGCGGTTTATCGCCGTCAAGGGCTGGAATGACCTTATAACCGAGGGGAATGCCTTGCCCCGTGTAAAAGCCGCGTTTTACCATTGAACGCAAAGCGGCGGTTACGTGTTCCGCGATTTCCTCGCTTTTGTATTGGTCGATATCCGAAAGAATATTCGTTGTCAATCGCCCCGCGCTCGTTTCCTCGTCAATCGTTTGCGTAACGGAAAGCAGCTTGATATTATTTTCCCGCAAAAATTTACGGTATTTATGGCTTTCGTATGAATTACGGAAAGCGCGGTTTGTTTTCCACACTATGAGATTAGGCGCGGAAAACCCGTTTTTTATATCCTCTATCAATTCGTAAAACGCGTCGCGCCCGGCCGCTTGTTTCGCTGATTTCGCTTTATCAATATACCACTTACGCACGACCATTCCGTGACGTTGGCAATACAACTCGATTTCTTCCATTTGGTATTCAATACTGTTTCCGTCGTCTTGCATATGCGAAGAATAACGGCAATACGCGTCAACGTATTCAACGCTGCTTACCATATCGTATAATAATTCGTTTCCTTGCTTGTTGTAATCGTTATTCAATGTAATTTCCCCCGTTTCAAATAATAACAAAGTGGCGCGAAAACCGCCGTTAAAATAGCCGTCGGCGGCTATTCAATAGAAAGATATAAACGCATAAGCTCTTTATAAATTTCGTCTTTCTTTTCTTTCGGCACGTCCTCGCTTTGGAATACTTCCCGCGCCCTGCTTATAAGATCGAAAACCTCGTCCGTTGGTACAATCCCGAAATAATCAAGACCGACACCGTACGCCTCGGCTATCCGCTTTAATTCGGATATATGAGGATTGCGTCGCCCGACTTCGTAATTGCTTATCGTCGCCCGCGTAATACCTAACATTTCCGCCGCTTGTTCCTGCGTTAGTTTTCGCCCCTTTCGTAATGTCTTTAATTTATGCCCTATTGAATTTGACACAAAATATACACTTCCTTTTCATACTTTCAAAATAACTACTTCGCATAGTAATATTTAATGCTTAATCAATATAGCATAATTTGCTTACATTGTGTAGCAAAACGATAAAAAATAAAAAAATTGCAAAAAATAAAAAAAATATTACAAAAATAGTATAAAATCGTTTGACAATTATAAATTATTTCAGTATAATGATGTCAGAAATTGACCGAACACACGTTTGAAGGTAGGGGGGTATATGCATAGTAAAAAATTATATGACGTATGGAAACAAATGCTTAAACGCTGTTATAGAAAAGAAAACAGCAATTATAAATGGTATGGCGCAAGAGGCATTACCGTTTGTAAAAGGTGGCAAGAGTATAAAGCTTTTGAAAAATGGGCTTTGAAAAACGGGTATAAAGAGGGATTGAGCCTTGACCGCATAAATGTAAACGGAAATTATACACCGCAAAATTGCAGGTGGGCGACGTGGGAAGAACAATCCCGCAATATGCGGATAAATGTTTTTTACACGGTGGGGAATGAAACGCATACCCTTTCGGAATGGGCGCGTATTCTTCATAGGAGTAAAAGTACAGTATTTGAGGGAATTAAAAGGCACGGCGTTTCTTATATAGAAAAAAGATTGAATAAATAAGCAATAAACCGCCCGCGTCGGTTATTACGCGGAAAGGAGTATTTTATGGGACATTCAATAAATTACATTGAAGTTGAAGAAAAGGCAAACAGGAAGCATGTTATGGAGGATATTCAAGAGGTGGCGGAACGCTACGGCGACGGATATCATTCTCGAATGACTTGGCACGATAACGTATCGCCGTTGCAGTCGAAGGACGAAGCAAAAACGTTTATCGAAGCGCACGACAACGGCTTGTATGACGACCACGCCGTGAGGTTTTATGATTATTCGGCGGCGGTGAAAACGGATAAAATCAAAGAGTACGAAACGAGGTTGTCGGAGCTTATGACGGCAAAGCAGGAATATATTGCGGAGCATTCGGTGCGGAAATTTCAAGCGAATTATATCGGTTGCGCGAAGTGTGGTTCTAAAATCGCCAAAGCCTATTTAAGAGGTGAGCGTTGCCCCGTATGTGGAAAGGATTTGCGGGCGCAATCAACGCTCAATAGAATAGACAGCTTTAACGAGAGGATTGACGGCTGTCGGGATAAGATTGAAGCGGAAAAAATGAAGCAAAAGAGTAAGGCGAAAATAAAGTGGCTCGTCAAATATGAATATCATTGTTAAGCGAGGAGCGATATGATTGATTGTTGCGCAACGTGCGCGAATTTAGACAAGTCTAAAAAGACTTGGGATAATTTGCATTATTGTTATACATACGGTTGCAAGGCAGACGGAAGAAAGCAAATTGTCGGTTGGTTGCTGAACGATAGCGAATTGAAATCAATGGGCGGTAGTTGTTACAAAGCGCCCGAAAAGATAGAGCAAATAAGTTTGTTTGATATTGGAGGTTGACGAAATGGTAAAGGAATTACAGGCGGTCGTATTTACGGGAACTATGAGCGAGATTTGTGCGAAATTAGCGAAAGAAGCGCAGGGGTGCGAGGGAATGAATTTTGCCGAATGGTTGGAGCTGCGTAGGCACGAAAAATGGGTGGAAAAAGGGCTTGCACATCTTAGTGAGAAATAGAAAAAAAGATTAAATTTTTTTATTTCCATTGTGTCGGTATGTTATCTTTTGAAAAACATATGTAAATCTTGAAAAAATAATTTTTTAAGAAAAACATATCTTTTTATGAAAAAAATCTTGAAAGGAGGTGATGAAGAAATGGGAAAAGAAAGAACGGCGTTAAAGGTATTTCGTATCCAACAAAAAATGACGCAGGAAGAATTTGCGGCGAAAGTCGATTTTTCGCAAAGCCGTTACGCGTTGATTGAGCAGGGCAACCGCGACGGCACTTTGAAATTTTGGAATGCGTTGCAAAAGGCTTTCAATATCGCGGACGCTGATATGTGGGCGTTGACGAAGCGCGACAATGAGTAAAGGAGGGCGGACGGAATGAAAAACCGAAAAACGGTTGTGCATTTGGTCGAAAGTAAAAGGGTGCTAAACCTGCGCGTAATCGGCGCAACGATAGCGGAAAAAATCAAAACAAACGGAGGCGTAAACCTATGACAAAAGAACATTACGAAATCTTACTTGCGGTATTGACGGATAAGATCAAGGAGCAAGAAACGACAATCAAGTTGAAAGATTACGAGATTGAAAACCTTAAACGCACACTTGCGGAGGCGGAGGGAATGGAAAGCCCGAAACCTCGAAAAAACAAACCTATTGAAATTAGATAAAAAGGAGCAAAGAAATTATGAACGAAAACGAAGTTGTAACCGTGGATGAAGAAATCACCGAGTTGACGGCAAGACCGCAGGGTGGCGGCTTGCTTGATAGCAATACCGACAATATCCTTTACCTTGCCGAGCAAGCGGAAAAATATATTGTCGCGATGAATAAGATTATGGACGCGGCTTTGAAAATCACAAACGAGCTTGATTGGGTATTGATCGGCGGCGTTCCGTATTTGCAAGAGAGCGGCGCAACAAAGGTTGCAAGGCTTTTTGGTATCTCGATACAGCTTATCGGAAAACCGCTTGTCGAAAGCGACCCGCTTGGATATAAAACCTATACATACAAAGCGCGTTTCCTTTTGAAAGACCAATTCGTGGAATGCGAGGGCAGCCGTTCGATGAAAGAGGACTTTTTCGCAGGGAAAGCCGACCCCGAAAAAGGAAAGGAAAAGAAAGCTCCCGACGAAATCGACGAGCGCGACGTTAAGATGGCGGCATACACGAATTGCCTTAATAACGGTATTAAACGCCTTATCCCGAATTTGCGAAATATTGACGTGGGAACGCTTGAGCGCGCAGGGCTTGACGTTTCCAAAATTCGCGGCTATACGTTCAAGACGGGAGGCAAAGGCGGGAACAGCGGAAAGGCGGAGGATAGCGGTATTGTATGCGCGGAATGTGGTACAGCGGTAACGCAAGCTGTGGCGTCGTTTTCGCAAGGCAAATACGGCAAAATCCTTTGTATGAAATGCCAAAAGAAAGCGAAAAATCCCGCGCCGCAGCTCGACCCCGAAGAGGACGACGACGAAACACCGTTTAAGTGAGGCGCAAAATGAAAGTATATCAAGTTGAAATAACGGAAACTTTGCAACGGATTATCGAGGTAGAGGCGGACAGCCCCGCCGACGCGTCGGTAAAAGCTGAAAGTAAATACATAAGCGGCGATATAGTGCTTGATTACAACGATTGCAAAGGTTTTTCCATTGATGTAAAGGAGGATTGACGAATGAACGCAAGCGATATAAAAGCGCGGTTGGAAGCGACAGCCGCCGCGAAAATTCAAATATATCCCGTGGAGCATTTGAGCGCGTCGCGGTTAGGTCACCCTTGCGAACGGTATTTGTATTTGCTTATTAAGCATTGGCAAGACCAAAAACCGCACGACGTAGGATTACAGCATATATTCGACCTCGGCAATAGTATTGAAGATTATACGATTGCAAGATTGAAAGAGGCAGGATTTGAATGCGTAACGCCGACGGTGCGCTCGTGGCGGATTGATAAACCGTTGATTACAGGGCGCGAGGACGTGCGGATTAAAGACCCCGATACGGGCGAACTTCTGCCCGTGGAAATCAAAGGGCTTTCCCCGCAAGAATGGGCGAAACTTAATACGATTGAGGATTTTCTCAACAGCAAAAAACATTACGTCCGCGGCTATCCGTCGCAGTTATTCGTATATATGTATCACTTTGCAAAAGAGCGCGGCTTTTTCGTAATCACAAACAAATTGACGGGCGAGATAAAGCCGATTGAGGTACACCTCGATTATGATTTCGGGGAACAGGTTTTGCAAAAAGCGGAGCGCATATATAAGGCGTTGGAAACGAATACCGCGCCCGAAAGTTGCGACGACGTGAGCGTTTGCGAGGGGTGCAACTTGCAGCATATTTGCGGGCAGGTTAAGCGCGTACCCGCTGACGTTGAAATGGACGACGATCTTGAGAGTCTTATCAATCGAAGAGAAGAATTGAAACCCGCAAAAGCTGAATACGAGGCGATTGATAAAGAGATTAAGGAACGCGTAGGCGAAAGGGCAAAAGTGATTACGGGAACGTATCTTATCGAGCGTAAACCCTTTATCAAAAAGGCGTACACCGTTGCGGAAAGCACTCAATTCCGCATAAACATTAAAAGGCTATAAGGAGGGCAAACGATGAAAAACGAGTTGTATTATAACGACATCCCCGTCGGTGCGGAAAACGCGGTTGATTATCCTACATTATGCGAAATGTGGGGTAAGAGCGAAAGAGCGGTCCGCGCGATCCTGCACGAATTAAGCTATTACGATAATGGCGACAATTATGTTTTAATCCGCAGCGCAAATGGTAAAGGCTTTTACAAGACGGATGATTTGCAAGCGATTGAAGCGTATAAAAAGGAATGTTGGAACAAAGGGCGTTCAACCTTTGCTCCGTTGCGAAAGATAAACCGTATTTTGAAAAGTGATACAAAGGCATTGCAAACGAGTATTTTTAATAATCTCAAAGCGGTACGCCTTGAAAAAGGGATGTCGCAGGTTGCCGTTGTAAAGCGTATTCAATTATACGATAGCGCGGTGGATGTGCCTATGCTTTCCCGAATGGAAAACGGAGCGATATTGCCGACACCGTACCAGCTTGCAAGATTAGCCGAAATTTACGGCGTACAGCCTTGCGACCTTGTGGCAATAGAAGAAAACGCGCTTGATATTTTCATTGATTTTGGAGGCTTGCAAGCCGTTAAAAATGGGGTGTAAATATGGAAGATTGGCGGATAAAAGATACAAGGATTATTTGCTATAATCTGCAAAATAAAATCACACCGTACAAGGCGGAAATGGAAGCTATTGTACGACGGGCGCGGGCGATCAGGCGGAAAGAGAAATGCGACGAGCTGACAGCTTACCGCATTTTGAGAAAACAGCTCGAAACCGAACTCGGTAAAAAGGCATAATTTTTTTTGAAAATCTTGTGTCGTTTTGTTAGAAAGGGCGTCAAAATATTTGACAATGGTAAATTATGGTAGTATAATAGTATTGCTTTTGAGAGGGTGCAAGTCTTTCGGGAGCGAAAAGAATACTATTTGTCAATACCCGTTTGCAGGGTGGAAAAGGTTCTTGCACAGCCGAAGTACGCCCCGCAAGCGGTTATTTTTTTAGGACACTTTTTTATAAAAAAGCCGAAAAAGGATTTAATATGCCAAATTGGTGCGAAGGCGTTTTGAAAGTAAGAGGAACAAAAGAAAAGATTTTAGAGTTTTTGAAAAACGGTATTGCGTATTGCGATTACCGATATGATTTTAAGGACAACGGCAAATGCGAGGAAATCAAAGTGCCGAGGGATTGCCCTTTCAAAGAGGACGAATGGGAAATTATCATTAAGAATACTCGCGGTTTATGGATTAAAGACACGCGTCGTATGTTTATAACGAGCGATACCATTGAGAATTATTGGAACGACAGCGAAACGGAAATCATTTGTCTTGACGTAAAACAAGCGTGGGCGATTGTATCCGAAAATTTGCAAGAATTATCAAAGACATACGGACTTGATTTCCGCATTTTTGCGACGGAAATGGGAATGGAATTTTGTCAACTTGTCGAAGTGATCGGCGGGAAAATTACAAGAGATGAAGAAATTAAGTTTGACGATTTTAATTGGGAAGCTCCCGACAATCGGCTTGGAGGTTGATATGCGAGAAATTTTATTTAGAGGAAAAACGCAAGACGGAAAATGGGTTGAGGGCAATTATGTGAAAGCCTATGATTACGGACACGTGGAAAGTATTAAACACCTTATATTCTCAAATTCAAGCTATTATGGATATGACGGCTATACAAATGATGAGGAAGTAATCCCCGAAACCGTCGGGCAGTTTACGGGCTTGACGGACAAGAACGGCAAAAAGATTTTCGAGGGCGATATTGTAACGGGGCGGTTTTTGCACTCGTTGCCGATAAATTCCGTTGTCACTTTTAGAAACGGTTCTTTCGGGCTTTTGTGGGATAGAGCAGGGGCGGAAACATTCGACGCGTTCCCGTGCCTTTGCAATATCGAGTATGAAGTAATCGGCAATATCCACGACAACCCCGAATTATTGGAGGGCGTGGAATGAAACGGATTTATAAAAGGATAATCGGGTATGCGCTGATATTTTTATTAGGGTTTAGCGTTGTATCGGGTGTGATTATTGGTGTAGGCGGAACGTTTCTGCAAGCGTTTCTCATAACGTTGGGTGTCTTTGCGGTTTTGGTAGCCTTGCAACTTATTTATTTAGTTGTCGAAGTTATCATTTGGTTATTAAACAGTTAGGAGGGTGAATAATGGATAAATGGAGCGAGCATATTGACAATAAATTTGGCGGCTGCGACGTACCGTTTGACGGTCGCGTTTCGGAAGTGAAAAGCCCCGAAGAACAATATCATTATTTTAGGGAAATATTTAAACCCGTTGTCGCGGCACTTCAAACGCTTGCCGAGAACGTAAAAGAAATATTACCAACTATAAAAAATGTCGCGGAAATTGTTACGAACTTTTGGAATGGCATTCTATCTACGTACCCGAATAAACGCGTGGTACACCTTGCAAAGCACGGAAAACCGCGCGTCCGCAAAAAGAATATTCGGCGAATTTTGAAATGGATTGAAGAACAAAAGGACGTTGACGAGGACGAGCAGGAGGATTAAACAATGGCAGATGTGAAATGGATTAAAATATGTACGGATATTTTCGACGACGAGAAAATGCTTTTAATTGAAAGTATGCCCGACGCGGATGGAATTATCGTTATATGGTTTAAGCTGCTTTGTTTGGCGGGCAAGCAAAACAACAGCGGTGTATTTATGTTAAACGACAAAATCGCATATACGGACGAAATGCTTGCAACGATTTTCCGCCGACCACTTAATACGGTACGGCTTGCCTTGAAAACATTTGAGGGGTTCGGAATGGTTGAGATTGTCGATAGCGTCGTAACTATCCCGAATTGGGAAAAACACCAAAGCCTTGACAAGATCGAAGCGGCGCGAGAAAAAAACCGTCAACGGGTTGCCGCGCATAGGGAAAAGCAAAAATTGCTTGCGGGCGGTAATGCTTACAGTAATGTTACCGTAACGGAATGTAATGCTGTAGATATAGAAGAAGATAAAGATAGAGATATAGAAGAAGAAAAGAAAGAGAAAAAGAGTGTTAAGAAAACGGCAAGCCGTTTCACCCCGCCCACGCTTGACGAAGTGAAAGCCTATTGTTTGGAAAGGGGAAACAACGTTGACGCTGAAAGATTTATTGATTACTATACGGCGAACGGTTGGAAAGTCGGTAAAAATTCGATGAAAGATTGGAAAGCAGCCGTCCGTACTTGGGAACGATCGGACAACGCAAAACCTGCCCAACAGCAAAGCGGCGGAATTATGGACGATTTCAACCGAATGAATGAAATGATAAACGGAGGGCTTTTTGATTGATTAGTAAGTTTTTGAAAGAACGCGACGAAATGTTGCTGAAAAGAGATGTAAACGAATTGCGGAAATTTGTTTGTACACATACGGAATATTACGAGCCGTTTTATATAAGGGCTATCGAGGCGGCGAGTGACGAATTGCTTGAAATGACGCTACACAAAATGATCGCGAACGTTACCTCGTTACCGATTGAGTTTTGCGAGGAAAGCGTATAATGGCTTTTGGAGCGTGGGTATTCGCCCGATTTTTAAGGAGGATGATATGGAAGAAAAGAAAATGACGGTACAAGAAATCTACGGCTTTGTAAAAGGGAACAGCCTATTGCAGGTAGTTAGCGCATACAACGGAAAGGTGCTTTGCAAAGCCTATAACCCCGAAAAACATACGCATATTTCCGAAAGGATTGTATATGATATTAGCCCCGCTTTTAAGTTGCAAGGTGGATTATGGGCTATGGCGTATTTGGTAGTTTCCGTAGATGGGTATGAAGAATACGAAAAAGAACAAAGAAAAAAGGCGGTGGAATGATGAAATACGAGAGATTGACGAAAGTAAAAAGCACACATACCATTGATGACGCATTAAAACGCCTTGCCGAGTTGGAAGATAAAATCGAGCAGGGAACGCTTATTGAGTTGCCTTGCAAGGTGGGCGATACGGTGTATGAAACGGAAGGCGTAAGGATTTACGAACATAAGATAGACCGTATAATTTATGTCGATAAAATGCTTATTTACGATACGAACGAAATAATGTTCGATGAAAGAGCAATCGGGGTAAGCATTTTCCTCACCCGTGAAGAAGCTGAAAAACGCTTAAAGGAGTTACAAGAATGAAAGGTTGCTATTTTTGTGGAACGCCGATTTTTATGAAAACAATAACCTGTATGCGTAGTGTATTAGCACCTACGACAAGGGCGGAAGAATTACGGCAACAATTACACGATTTGACGGGCGAAATTTATGTGCCTATTGAAGCTAAATATTGCCCGTTATGCGGTAAAGACTTAAAGGGGGTACAAAATGGATAAGCAAAAGCAAATTGAAGAAATGGCGAAAACCTTGTGCGAGAATTGCCGTAAAGACGGTTATTCTTGTAGCTTATACAGCAGTGATGATGATTGGGTTTGTTTGCAAGAAAGAGAAAGGGCGGAAGCCTTTTACAACGCAGGTTATCGCAAAACCTTTACGAGCTCCCTTGCAAGTGATACGCAAGCGGCATATAAAGAGGGGTATCGAAACGGGCAAAAGGAAGCGATAAAAAACCTTATTGACGATTGGGAAAACAACAACGAAAAGTATATTGATTTCGGGCATTATCTTGACGAATTAAAAGAGCTTTACGAGGTATTGAAATGATGAAATGGGAACAGGTCGCGTTTTGCGATTGGGAAGCGAAAGGGAAAAACGGCGATTTCCGCGTATGGAAAGACGGGCGCGTTTGGAAAGGGCGGTATAGATCGGCGCACCAACAATATACTTTCTTTTTGCCGCCGCAAAAGAACATTCGCGCTATGAAAGAACTTTGCGAAGATAATTTCTATTGGGAGGATTGACGAATGACGGCAATTACGGCGCAAGACATCAATAAATACATAACGACAATTCGTATCAATTTTGAAAATGCGTACAAGGCGCAAACGGACGAAGAAAGGGAAATTCTTATCCGTTCGTGGTATGCGATATTGAAAGATTACCCGAAAGAAATATGCGATAAAGCCGTCTTGCAAGCTATTAAACACGCGGAATATGCGCCGCGTATCGGTACAATCGTGAAAGAGATTGAAAGAATGCGAGAAGCATACGAAAAAAGCGACGCGGAGCTTTGGGCGGAATTGCGGGGCGTTTTGCGGGAAGTTGAAAAGTGCGCGTATTCGTTCCGTTTCAATGCTATGGACGACAACGGCAAGACGCAGGGCGATAATGCCCGCGCCCGTGTTGAGGAAATATTCAACGGGCTTTCTAACGAGCTGAAAGGATATTGCCGAAATTCGCGCGGTTTAATTGACATTGCGAAAATGTCCGAAAATGAAATTACGCTTTACGAACGACCGCGATTTATGCGCGTAATCCCGACGATAAAAGAACGGGAAAGGGTGCGGCAGGAAACGCCCGAACAGTTGGCGGGAATTATTCAAGGGCTTACGGGCGCGATTGATTGCGACGGTACGAAACTATTACAGGGGGATTGATAAAAATGAAACATATTCTATCTTTTAGCGGTGGAAAAGACAGCACGTTTCTTTTGTTGGAACTGATACGGCGTAAATACCCGCTTGACGAAGTGGTGTTCTTTGATACGGGGTGGGAGTTTTCCGTTATGTACGAGCATATCGAAAAGTGTAAAAAGATTTGTGAAGACAACGGCATAAAGTTTGTTACGCTCCACCCTGCATACGAGTTTGACGATTTATTCAAAAAGTATTCTTGGTGTGGTGGTGCTTGCCGTTGGGGTACAACTTACAAACTGTCGGCTCTTGACAAATGGGCGGAAGAAAACAAAGATAGTGTCGTTTATATCGGTATAGCAGCGGACGAAACCGCAAGACTTGAAAAAGAACGAGCTGAATATAAGCGTTTCCCCCTTGCCGAGTGGGGCATAATCGAAGCTGAGTGTTTGCAAGGTTGCTATGACGCGGGATTTGATTGGGGCGGTATGTATGAATATCTTGACCGTCTTTCCTGTAAATACTGCGCGAATAAGAACCTTAAAGAATTGCGTAATATCCGCAAGCATTATTCCGAAGTTTGGGAAGAACTGAAAGACTACCAAAGCCGAACGGATAGACCGTATAAGGGCGAGGGTAAAAGCGTATTTGACCTTGAAAAGCGTTTTGCTTTCGAGGACGAAAGAACGGCGGCGGGGCTTTCTATCACCAGCAGGGAATTTCACAAAGAATTGAAAAAGAGATTGCAGGGGAGTTGGTAACGATATGAGAACAGCAAGGAAATACGGCAATAAAAAGGTGCGCTATCAAGGGCAGGTTTACGATAGTCGAAAGGAAGCGCGACGGGCG
>JAZRBK010000301.1:0-7197 GCA_045635025.1 Candidatus Scatosoma sp. | reverse complement strand
GGGCGGCGGTATGAAAGTGTCGCGCTTTATCATTTTATATAAGGGCGCTTCGCACGAAATGAAGAGAATGTTGCACCCTAAACAAGTCAAGAAAATCACGAAAGTCGGATCGTAGCCATGTCGTTCTGTGAGCCAAGGAGTTGAACCAAATCCTTGTCTTCCTAAGACCGCTTGGCCTCCGACTTGGGCGGCGGTATGAAAGTGTCGCGCTTTATCATTTTATATAAGGGCGCTTCGCACGAAATGAAGAGAATGTTGCACCCTAAACAAGTCAAGAAAATCACGATGGACGGGCACGTAGTCGAACACGAGGTCGTGCGCGGAATTAACGTTTATCTTATCGCCTATATACTTATTTTTGTGGTTTCTATGCTCTTGCTTTCGCTTGATTGTGGGGATTTGACGACGAACTTTACCTCCGTCGTGGCAACGTTGAATAACATCGGTCCAGGCCTTGGTGAGATTGGGCCGAGCGGTAACTTCGCAGGGTTTAGTATCCTTTCTAAACTCGTCTATATTTTCAATATGTTAGCGGGCAGATTAGAGCTTTTCCCGATGCTTATGCTCTTTTCTCCGCGCTCTTGGAAAAAGTCGTAAATTACTAACACAAAACGCGTTCAACGCGTACACGGTGGCCTCGTTTTAAGAAAAATAATTAAAAAGCATATAAAAAGAGTACCCAAACGGGTACTCTTTAATTATTGTGTAATGAAAAAATTAAAATCAAGCTTAAAACCCAAAGAACAGAACGCCGAGAACTCCCGATATTACGATAAGTAAGATAGGGGAAAAGGCTTTCTTTTTCCACGCCTTATATCCAAAGCCTATCGCGCTGATTACGCCGAAAATGCAAAGCGCTTTCCATTCGAAGAAGAACGCGCTGTCCACCGTTTTGATTTGAAAAATTACGCTTAGAAACATCGTTAAGGCGGTGGCTAACAGCATACCCACTACCGCGGGGCGAAGCCCTTGAAGCACCGCTTTAACCCCTGCGTATTTTAAGAGCTTGGACAAAAGCGCGACGATGAGTACGATAATGCAAAAGGACGGCAACACCACGCCGAGCGTCGCGAGCAACGCCCCCAAAATCCCGCCTTGCGACGCACCTACGAACGTCGCCATATTGATAGCTATCGGTCCAGGGGTAGATTCGGCTACGGCAATAAAGTTCAAAATCTCGTCCTCCGTGAGCCAACCGTTCGCTATGCAGTCCTCGCGGATTAGGGGAATCATCGCATATCCCCCGCCAAACGTGAACGCTCCGATTTTCAAAAAGGTAAGGAATAAACGCAAATAAATAATCATTTTTCTTCCTCCTTTTCACTTGCGGATTTTTTGCTCTTGATATAGCCGATGGTATATATCAAAAGTCCGAGCGTTCCGCTAATTAAGATATAAAAAATAGAGGAAAAGCTAATAGCAAAAATGCTAAACGCTATCATACAAGCGAACGTGAGGGAGGCTACGGTTATCGTGAACGGGGTCTTTTTCAACTTTTTGAGCATTTTCAAACCCGCCGATAAAATCAAGAATACCACGCAAACTTGGATTCCCTTAAAAGCGGAAGCCACCCAAGTAATCGCCAAGAATTGGTTAAAGAACAGGGAAATGAGAAAGATAATCGTAAACGACGGGAGTACCATTCCCAACGTCCCAAAAATCGAGCCCAAAATCTTTTCCTTTTTATAACCAATGTACGTAGAGGAGTTAATTGCAATCGGCCCAGGGGTGGATTCGGCTATGGCAATCAAATCCATAAACTCTTCGTGTTCAATCCATTTTTTCTTACTGACGAACTCGTTTTCGAGAATATGAATCATAGCGTAGCCGCCACCAAACGTGAACGCTCCGATTTTTAGCATTGTTAAAAACAATATCAATAGATTTTTTACTCTTTGCATAACGCACCTGTTGATTTATCGTTCGACATTCATTATAACATTAAAATAAATAAAGTTCAAGCGTTTTCTTTGGGGAAATAAAAAATGCCTCCGTCGTAAGGCGTAAAAACAAAAAAATCCGAAAATGGAAACTCCATTTTTCGGATTTTTGGTCGAGGCGACGGGATTCGAACCCACGACCTCTTGGTCCCGAACCAAGCGCGCTACCAGCTGCGCTACGCCTCGATTTTGGGGTGTTATTTTGTTACTACACCCCACAAACGCATTTATTATAACAAATGAAAACGGAAAAGTCAATTCTTTTTTAGCCTCTATGTTAAGTATTTTTCAAAAGTATTTTTTTGCGGGCGCTTTTCTTGGAAAATATTGAAAATCAAGCAAAAACCGTTTACTTTTTCCTAAAAGGTGTGTATAATAATAAGGCAAAACACAATTTGGGGGTGTTTTGGATTCGATTGCCGGTGAGCGAAAGAATAAGCATACCGCAGACGGAGTGCCTGCGCAAAAACATTCCAACTAAACTTAAATGCAGATAGAAATGCAAACTACGCTCTTGCAGCGTAACTTCGTTTTTTAACGAATCGTCGCGCCCGTTTTATCCGTCGAACGGGGTCGTGGCGTCAATTAGACGGAACACTCTTTGAAAAATCGGAAAGCGTTTTTGAAAGAGTATTTAGCTTTCTGCGTGCAGAGAAGCGTGTTTACCCGCGTTTTTGCATTAAGAATAATAGATAAAATAAGTATGTAGAAAGTTTTTTGGCAGCCGCGTAAGACGTGGGTTCAAGTCCCACCACCTCCACCAAGAGAAACCTAAATTGAACCACCTTTGGTTTGATTTAGGTTTTTTATTTGCAAAAATTTTCCAAAAAACCAAAAAAAATAACAAAAAATACTTGACAATACTGAAAAATACAGTTATAATAAAGGTACAAACTAAAAAAGGAGCAAAATTATGACGATAGAATTGGAAGATATTGTAAAATTATACAATAGAATTGACGAGTTGGAAAAGAGGGTTACACAGTTAGAGGCAAAAAACAGCACATGTGAAAGCGAAAAAAAAGAAAGGCGACCTATTTTTCCTGCCGAGTGCGGAAACAGTAAGTATCAAGCTTTGTCGGAATATTTATATGAAAGTTGGGAAAAACGTATTGTATTATCCTATGATAAGATTGAAGACATTTTAGGATTTGAGCTACCAACCAGTGCACATACTGTTCCTCAATCATTTTGGGCGAACACCGAATATCATAATTACGCAAAAAGCTGGTTGTTACTTGGCTACAAAGCAAAGGTGAACGTAAAAACGAAAACTGTAAGCTTTGAAAGAAGTTTGTATTAAAGTTTATGTTTGAAATACTATTGATTGGTGGTGCGGTTTTGCTTTTTGACCATATAAAGAAAAGGAATTTAAAAAAAGAAGAGAAAAAGGAGAAAATAAATATGCCTAAAAATGTAATAATAGAAGTATTAAAAAATAAAATTGTTGAAAACTTCAATAATGGGTTATATATGAAATCATTGCGTCCCTTGAAAAATGCAAGTTTTTTTGTTGCTTCAAATGGTCAAGGTTTACAAGTGGAGCAATTAGGCGGATTTATATTAGAGTGGGAACATTTTGAGAAAATCGTTAAAAAAGCAAATACTTTGGGTGGAAAAATGTATCGTGGCGACGAATTACCGCAAGTGAGCGGGTTTACGTTGGGCGAAGAAATTTCTCACGATTGTATGGAAGGTTTTATAGCAAGTGAATTGTTATTTATGGAGGATGGTGCGTCAGTTACGCGCCGTTCCACGTATTATTCTGGGATACTTGCTTGGGCTGATATTGTTACTTTACATAAGAGCCAAGGGAAAGGCAGTTACATAACTGTTAATGTGCAATATCGCAATATTTAAGCGGTTCAACTTACGTTACACTCGCTCTACCACAAAAATAAAAAGCCCTGAATGGGCTTTTTATTTTTGTGAAGATTTGCGAATACGTGGTGGGGTTCGAGGGTAGGAGCCGTGTTGCGAGAGCAAAACGCTTTGCATTACGGGACTTGGATTTCAATTTGCTTGACGGCAAAGGACGACGTTGATAACGTCGGAGCGGGGCGCGCTGCGAAAAGCGCAAGTCCCACCACTTCCACCAATTCACAACGAAATCACAATCCCCGCGTGAAAACACGGGGATTGTGATTATTTTCGGTAGGAAGAGGGGGATAGATTGGTGTATTTTTTGAAAATCTTATAAAAGTTTACGCAGTTGTTAAAGCCGCACTCCGTTGCGATTTGTAAGATGCTTTTATCCGTTTCTCGTATGAGGGTTAGCGCGGCTTCTACCCGTTTAATGTTTATATAATCCCACGCGGACATTCCCATTCGTTTTTTGAACTCGGAAGAAAAATAACATCGGCTATACCCCACGTGCGTAGCAATTTCGTCGAGCGTAATTTGCTCTTTGAAACGGGCGTCGATATACGGAATCGCGTCAAGGAGTGCTCCGTAGCTTTGTTTTTCGGAGCTGGACGGTTCGTCTAAACAAAAAAGGCGCGAGATTTTTATAAATAAAGTCGAAATATAATTAACGGCAAGTGTTAGGTAATCGCTTTGCTTTTTTTCAAGCTCCTCTTTGATGAGAAAGAGGAGCTGTTTTATCGCTTCCATATCCTTGACGGGAAACAAGTCGTTTATTTTATTGCTCGGCAGAGGAGCTTCGTGGGATAAAACGTTCAAATAATTCGGGCTCAGTCCCCCCTGTGCGCACGAATAGAGGAAATAGGGCGCGATATGTAAATTGAGGAATTCCATACCACCTTCCGCAATATCCGTTACGAAATGTGGTTCGTTAGGGCGGAAAAAGAACAGGCTACCCGCGTCAATGGGATAGGTGTGTTCTTTCGTTTTATAAACGCCGCTACCGCGAACGATAAGCGTAAACTCAATCGAGGAATGGTAGTGTATACGCATATTGTTCGTGCTTTTTTCTCGCTTCGTAACGAACAGCCTCAACGCGTCCGCATCGTTATATTTTAACTCGTAAAGTATTTTCATAGCTGTATTATACCGCATATTTTTCGCTTTTGTCAAGGGGAACGTATAGGTAAATCGAAATATAGTTAATAAAACGGAAAATATTGTTGTCGCGGAGAGGGCGTGGAAAATGTTATAATAAAAATACCTATAAAAAATCAAGGAGTTTGATTATGGATAGAAAAATACCCGTAGTCGTGATTAAAGAACTTTCCCAAACGGACGAGGTGTTAACGGCGCTTAAAAAGAGCGGTATCACTTGCGCGGAGATTACCTTTCGCACCGCTTGCGCGGCGGAGGCGATTGCGTACGCTGTCAAAAATTATCCCGATATGAATATCGGCGCAGGCACGGTTATTAACGGCGAACAATGCAAAGCGGCGCTCAAATCGGGGGCGAAGTTTATCGTTTCGCCAGGGCTTTCCGTTACCGTAGCCAAAATCTGCAAAAAAGCAGGCGTACCGTACTACCCTGGGTGCGTAACGCCGACGGAAATTATGCAGGCGTTAGAACTTGGAATTACTATCGTGAAGTTCTTCCCCGCGAACGTGTACGGGGGATTAAAGGCGATGAAGGCGTTAGCCGCACCCTTCCCGCAAATTAAGTTTATTCCCACGGGCGGTGTGAATACGGAAAATCTCGACGAGTTTTTGGCTTGGGAAAAGATTTACGCGGTCGGCGGTAGCTTTTTCGTGGACGAAGCCTTAAAAGCAATGCAAGAAAAGTAAGACGTCATAAGGAGAAAAGAAAATGAAGAAAGTTATTACGTTTGGGGAATTGATGTTACGGTTAGCCCCTGAAAATTATCTGCGCTTTGTGCAAAGTGAAAAATACGAGGCGACGTTCGGCGGGGCGGAAGCCAATGTAGCGGTATCGCTTGCGAACTACGGAATGCAGGCGAGTTTTGTAACGAAGCTTCCTACGCACGAAATCGGACAGGCGGCGGTGAATTCGCTCCGTAAGTTCGGTGTGGATACGGGCAAAATCGTGCGCGGTAGCGAGCGCATGGGGATTTATTACTGTGAAAAGGGCGCAAGCCAACGCCCGAGCAAGGTTATATACGATAGAGCGGGCAGCTCAATCGCGACGGCGAGCCGTTCGGACTTTGATTGGGACGAGATTTTCAAGGGTGCGGATTGGTTTCATTTTACGGGAATTACGCCTGCCCTTTCCGACGAGTTGGCGTATGTCTGTAAGCAAGCTTGCATAGCGGCAAAAGCGAAAAATATTACGGTTTCTTGCGATTTGAACTTCCGTAAAAAGCTTTGGACGAAGGAAAAAGCGGGGGAAGTTATGGGCGAGCTTTGCCAGTACGTCGATTACTGTATCGCCAACGAAGAAGACGCGAAAGACGTCTTTGGAATTGAGGCGGACAACACGGATATTTACGGCGGGAAATTGGACAAAAACGGCTATATTTCCGTAGCGAAAAAGCTCACCGAGCGTTTTGCGTTCAAGGGTGTAGCAATCACGCTCCGTGAAAGTAAGAGTGCGAACGACAACGACTGGTCGGGAATGCTTTACACGGGAGACGAAGCGTATTTTTCTAAGAAATACTCCATTCATATCGTCGACAGAGTAGGCGGCGGCGACAGTTTCGGGGCGGGGTTGATTTATTCCCTGTTGAACGGTTATACACCGCAAGAAACCATAGAGTTTGCCGTAGCGGCAAGCTGTTTGAAACATTCCATAGAAGGGGATTATAACCTTGTTTCCCTTGCGGAGGTAAAGCATTTGGCAGGGGGCGACGGAAGCGGTCGCGTTCAAAGATAAGAAAAGCCTCGTTCAGTTCTTGACTTTTTCTGGAAAATCGTTTATAATAACGGTAGAGATACAGGAAAGTAAAGACAAGAGAGGAAACAAATGAAAAAAGAAAAGAAAAAAACGATTGCGCTGATTGCACACGACAACAAAAAAGCGGATATCGTAAATTGGGCGCTCAAAAACAGACAAACGCTTGAAAAATACAACCTTTGCGGTACGGGCACGACGGCGAAACTCATTGCCGAAGCAACCGACTTGGAGGTAAAGCGGTATCTTTCAGGGCCAATGGGCGGCGACCAACAAATCGGCGCGAAAGTAGCGGAACGGAAAATCGATATTGTTATTTTCTTTTGGGACCCGCTCGAATCGCAGCCGCACGACCCCGACGTGAAAGCACTTTTGCGTATCGCCGTGGTATACGATATTCCCATTGCAACGAACCGTGCAACTGCCGATTACGTGATTCATTCCACGTTTTTAAGCTAAAAACATACCTAAAAAGCGCAAAAAACGA
>JAZRBK010000300.1:0-7877 GCA_045635025.1 Candidatus Scatosoma sp. | reverse complement strand
AAAGTCGGTGGAGTTCCTGTTCCGTAAGAAAAAGGAGCTTACGAGAAAGATTGCTCGCACGACGTTTAAGGTATTATACGTACTTCTCGTCATCGTGTCCGCGCTTATCGACGGGGAACTCGCTTGGGCGATTTCCGATACGTTTAACGGGCTTATGGCACTTCCTAACTTGATAGGGCTTGTGCTGATGAGCGGGCTCGTAGTGGATATTACGAAGAACTATTTCCTCCGCAAAAAAGGACACGATATAAAACCTATGCTCTCTGCCTATCCCGAACAAAACGAAGAGTTCATTGCGGATGTAGCACAACAACAGGCGGCCGAAGCGGAAGAAGCCAATGCGGAAGATATGAGCTGGTAAATAACGGCTTGAAGTATAAAAAGTTGCGCTTGTTTTCAAAAATCCTTTTGCCGAAACGGAGTATACGCCGTTTCGGCAAAATATTTTTTATAAAAAAATGAAATATCCGCTTAAAAGCGTTTGACTTAACGGGCGTGGTGTGCTATGATAGTATATAATTAAATAAATCAATGCGATTTATCATTTCAATTCGTTTTTTGAATAGAATATACGTATGAAAAACGAAAAGCGGGAGGGTTGATTATGGAAATTAAAATCACGAAAACGACGACTCCCAGTCAGATGCCGTCGGAGGACAAATTGGGGTTTGGTAAGGTGTTTACCGACCACATGTTTATTATGGATTATACGAGTGAAAAGGGTTGGTACGACGCAAGAATCGTGCCGTTTGGCAGAATCTCTTTGCACCCTGCGTCCACCGTACTCCATTACGGCGCGGAAATCTTCGAAGGACTTAAAGCGTATCGCCGTGAGGACGGCGGGATACAGCTTTTCCGACCGATGGAAAATATCAAGCGTATGAATAACTCCGCCGAACGTATGAGTTTGCCGCTTTTGGACGAGCAGGACGCGTTAGAGATTTTAGAAACGTTCGTAAGATTGGAAGAACGGTTCGTGCCCAAATCGTTCGGTACGTCTTTATATTTGCGTCCGTTTATGTTCGGCAACGACGAAACGCTCGGGGTGCACGCGGTCCATAGCGCGACGTTTATGCTCATCGCTTCGCCGAGCGGGAGCTATTATGCGGAGGGGATTAACCCCGTAAAGATTATGATTGAAAGCGAGGACGTGCGTACGGTTCGCGGCGGAACGGGTTATGCAAAGTGCGGCGGAAATTATGCCGCGAGCACGCGGGCTGGCGAAAGAGCGGCGCAAAAGGGCTATTCCCAAGTTCTGTGGTTGGACGGCGTAGAACGCAAATATATCGAAGAAGTCGGCGCAATGAACGTTATGTTCAAAATCGACGGGGAAATCGTTACGCCGATGTTGACGGGTTCGATTTTACCCGGGATTACGAGAAAGAGCTGTATCGAGGTCTTGAAGTCGCTTGGGTATAAGGTAAGCGAAAGGCTGTTGTCCGTAGACGAGCTCGTGGCGGCGATGAAAAACGGGAAATTGGAAGAAGCGTGGGGCTGCGGTACGGCGGCGGTCGGTTCTCCGATTTGGAAGCTTGCGTACGGGGACGAGGAATTCGTTATCGGCGGTGGAAAAATCGGCGAGGTTACGCAAAAGCTTTACGATATTTTAACGGGGATTCAATGGGGAAAGGTAGAAGATACTTTCCATTGGGTTCATAAATTGTAAAACTTTTCCATAAAAAGCGAAAAAAAAGGCGAAAAAAGTGGCAGTAGAGCCTTGACAAAAACAAGGAATTGTTATACAATATATACAATCTTTATTTCATAAAGATATTGTGGAAAAACTTATATAAAGGCAAAGACGGGAAAGAAATTCGTAAGGTCTGCGTTTCAGAGAGTCGGCGGTTGGTGCGAGCCGATACGGACTGCGAAATATAGCTCCTCCCCGAGCCTCCGACAGAACGGCGAAAACGCTTAGTAGATTCGGACGGAGTTCCCCCGTTATCGGGAAAGTCTTTCAAGGACGTGAGCGGGCGGAGCAATCCGTCAAACAGAGTGGTACCGCGGAGCAAAAACTTCGTCTCTTTTATGCGTTTTCAGCGCGTAAAAGAGACGCTTTTTATACGTCGTTGGTAACCGATTCCGCCGATAACGGCGGCTACGGCGAGAGCGGGTGTAACGGCTACGGTATTGATGGCTTACGGCGGGTAGAACGGCTACGGCAAAAGTATTTTCAAGAAGGATAGAAGGGCAGAGAGGACGGATATGAAGAACAATCAAAAATACGTAAAACAATATTTCGAACCGCACGGGGTAACGATGGACTGGACGAAAAAATCCTGTATCGAAAACCCGCCTACGTGGTGCAGCGTCGATTTGCGCGACGGGAATCAAGCGCTTATTATTCCGATGAGTTTAGAGGAGAAATTGGAGTTTTTCAAGCTCCTTTGTGAAATCGGGTTCAAGGAAATCGAAGTGGGCTTCCCCGCGGCGAGCGAAACCGAATACGAGTTTTGCCGTACGTTGATTGAACAAAATCTCATTCCCGACGACGTAACAATACAAGTGCTCACGCAGTCGCGCGAACATATTATCGCGAAAACGTTCGAGGCGCTTAAAGGGGCGAAAAGGGCTATCGTGCACCTATATAATTCCACGTCCGTAGCGCAAAGAGAACAGGTGTTCAAGCGGGAGAAAAAGGAAATCGTCGATATCGCCGTGTTCGGCGCGAAGCTTTGCAAGGAATACCGTGAAAAGGCGGAGGGCAAAATTACGTTTGAGTATTCGCCCGAAAGCTTTACGGGTACGGAACCCGAATTCGCGGCGGAGATTTGCAACGCGGTGCTCGATATTTGGCAGCCGACGGCGGAAAATAAAGCGATTATCAACCTGCCCGTAACGGTGTCCCATTCTATGCCGCACGTATACGCAAATCAAGTGGAGTATATGTGTAAGAACCTCAAAAACCGCGAAAACGTCGTGATTTCTTTACATCCGCACAACGACAGAGGCTGCGCGGTGGCGGATAGCGAAATGGGCTTGCTCGCGGGCGGAGACAGAATTGAGGGTACGCTCTTTGGCAACGGCGAAAGAACGGGTAACGTCGATATCGTTACCTTGGCACTGAATATGTATTCGCAAGGGGTAGACCCGCTCCTCGATTTTTCTAATCTGCCTAAGATTACGAAAGTGTACGAACGCGTTACCCGAATGAAAGTAAGCGAAAGACAACCGTACAGCGGGCAACTCGTGTTCGCGGCGTTCTCGGGCTCGCACCAAGACGCGATTGCAAAGGGTATGAAATACCGCTTGGAAAGGGGTTCGAATACTTGGACCGTACCGTATTTGCCGCTCGACCCTGCCGACGTGGGCAGAGTGTACGAGGCGGACGTTATCCGCATCAATTCCCAATCGGGCAAAGGAGGTATCGGTTACATACTCGAAACGCAGTTCAAGCTCGTTTTGCCGCCGAAAATGCGCGAACAGTTCGGCTATCACGTCAAGAGCATTTCCGACCACGAACACAGGGAATTACAACCGCAAGAGGTACACGAAATCTTTTTACGCGATTTCGTTAACTTAACTGAAAAGCTCAACGTGCTCGAAGCGGGTTACGACGATATATCCGCGGAAACGGTTAAGGGCAGAATCGTCATCGAATATAACGGCTCGGCTACTACCGTAGAAGTGGAGGGCAACGGACGGCTCGATTGCGTGAGCTCGGCGATAAAAATGGTTACGGGCAAGGAATACGTGCTCGAAAACTACGTGGAACACGCCTTGGAAGAAAAATCCACCTCGCAAGCCGCATCGTATATCTGCATTACCGCAGAGGGCAAACCGTATTGGGGTGTGGGTATCCATACCGATATTATGGCCTCCTCCGTGAAAGCGTTGGTGTCGGCAGTCAACAGAATGTTATAACAATTCCTAAAAATTAAAACGAAAAAGGAGAACAGATATGAAACTCAACGGTGCGCAAATCTTGGTAGAAACGCTCATTGAACAGGGCGTAAAAGACGTGTTCGGCTATCCGGGCGGACAGGTTATCAATATCTACGACGCGCTTTATGAATATAAGGATAAAATCAATCACGTCTTGACGGCGCACGAACAGGGCGCTGCACATGCGGCGGACGGGTATTCCCGTGCAACGGGGAAGGTCGGCGTTTGTATTGCAACCAGCGGCCCCGGTGCGACCAACCTCGTAACGGGTATCGCAACGGCAATGCTCGACTCTATCCCGCTCGTGGCGATTACGGGCAACGTGCCTTGTTCGCTTATCGGAAAAGACAGTTTCCAAGAAATCGATATTACGGGCGTAACGATGCCTATTACCAAGCATAACTTCTTCGTTAGCAATATCGAGGACCTTGCAGATACCATTCGCGAGGCGTTCGCCATTGCAAAATCGGGCAGACCAGGACCTGTGCTTATCGATATTCCTAAGGACGTACAGGTGGGCAAAACGGAGTTCGTCAACAAACCCGTCGTAGAAAAAGCGGCTTTGCCGAAGGTGAGCGAAAAATTGATAGACGAAGCTGCGGAGCTTATCAATCAGTCGAAAAAAGCATATATCTATATCGGCGGCGGTGCGGCAGGGCTCGGTTTGGGTAAAGACGTCGTCGCGCTTGCGGATAAGTTGGACGCGGTAATCGGGTGTACGTTTATGGGGCTTTCGGCAATTCCCCAAGATTGCGAAAGATTCCTCGGTATGCAAGGTATGCACGGACATTACGCGTCGTCTATGGCGCAAAACGAGTCCGATTTGATTTTCGCAATCGGCGTGCGCTTTTCCGACCGTGCGACGGGGAACGTTGCAAAGTTTGCGAAAAACAGTAAAATTATTCAGCTTGACCCCGATTGTGCGGAGCTCAATAAAAACGTACGTGTAGATTTAGGGCTCGTGGGCGATATTGCCGATTCCTTTACGCGGATTGCGGAAAAGTGCGTAGCGAGAAGCTGCCCCGCTTGGCAAGCGCGCGTAAAAGAGCTTAAAACGGAAGAGGAAACGTTCGAGGAAGAGATTGTGGCGAAAAATACCGCTCCGCTTACGCCGAAAAAGGTGTTCGATATTATCAACGGAGCAAAGCTCCCCAATACGATTATCGCCACCGACGTAGGACAACACCAAATGTGGACGGCGCAGTATGCGAAGTTCGACGCGCCCAGAAGAATCGTATCCAGCGGCGGGCTCGGTACGATGGGCTTCGGGCTCGGTGCGGCAATGGGTGCGTACGTGGCTACGAAAGACCCTACCGTGCTCATCACGGGCGACGGAAGCTTTGGTATGAACCTCAACGAACTTGCCACGGCGGTTACGTATAAACTTCCTATCGTTATCGTGCTGATGAATAACGGGGTACTTGGTATGGTTCGGCAATGGCAAACGCTGTTTTTCGGGAAGAGATATTCTAACACCGTGCTCGACAGAAAAACGGATTTCGTAGCGCTTGCAAAGGCGTTCGGCGCGGACGGGTATCTTGCGGAAACGGAGATAGAGTTCAAAAAAGCTTTTGAAAAGGCGGTAAAATCGGGCAAACCTACCGTTATCGACGTAAGAATCGACAAAGACGAGTTCGTATTGCCGATGTTGCCTCCCGGCGGCGCGATTAGCGACATCATCACGCAGGTAAAGTGAGAGGAGGAAAGCTATGGAAAATAACAGATTTATCGTATCGGTTTACGTAGACAACAAGGCGGGCGTGCTTACCCGCGTAACCGCAATGTTCACCCGTCGTGGTTTCAATATCGACGCTTTGACGGTGGGCGAAACGGAACATTCGGAATATTCCCGTATCACGATTACGGTAAGCGGCGACGAGTACGTGCGCGCACAGCTTATCCATCAACTTGAAAAACTCGTCAACGTCAAAAAAGTCGAAGTGCTTGAAGACGAACCGATTAAACGGGAACTTATGCTTATCAAGGTTCGCAACGAATCGGTGCATAGAAACGATATTATGACGGCGGTGGACGTGTTCCGCGCGAGCGTTATCGACTACTCCCCCGACGGAATGTGTATCGAGGTAACGGGCGGACCGTCTAAAATCGACGCGTTCGTAAAGCTGATGCAACCGTTTGGGATTTTGGAAATGTGCAGAACGGGTATCGTGGCGCTCGACCACGGCACGGTTACCCTGCTTTCTAAGTAAACGGGTTTGAAACCATATAAAAATTAAAAATAAAAATAAAAATAATTCAAAAAAGGACAGGTAAAATAATATGGCTAACAGAATCTTTTATCAACAGGATTGCGATTTGAACAAATTGAGCGGCAAAACCGTAGCGATTATCGGTTACGGTTCGCAAGGACACGCGCACGCGCTGAACCTCAAAGACTCGGGCGTAAACGTCGTCGTAGGTCTTTACGAGGGCAGCAAGAGCTGGGCAAAAGCGGAAAAACAAGGGTTAAAAGTTATGACGGCGGCTCAGGCGGCTGCGGCGGCAGACTTGATTATGATTCTCATCAACGACGAGAAACAGGCAAAGCTTTATAAAGAAAGCATCGAACCTAACCTTACCGAAGGAAAAACGCTTGCGTTCGCGCACGGCTTTAACATTCACTTCGGTTGCATTAAGCCGCCTAAGAACGTCAACGTAATTATGGTTGCACCCAAAGGACCTGGACATACGGTTCGCAGCGAGTATCAAGTAGGCAAGGGCGTTCCCTGCCTTATCGCCGTAGAACAGGACGCGACGGGCGACGCGCTTGAAATCGGTCTTGCTTACGCGCTCGGTATCGGCGGTGCAAGAGCGGGCGTTTTGGAAACGACGTTCAGAACGGAAACGGAAACCGACCTTTTCGGCGAACAAGCAGTGCTCTGCGGGGGTGTTTGCGCGTTGATGCAAGCGGGCTTTGAAACGCTCGTGGAAGCGGGTTACGACCCTAGAAACGCATACTTTGAATGTATCCACGAAATGAAACTCATCGTTGACTTGATTTATCAAAGCGGGTTCGAGGGTATGCGGTATTCCATTTCTAATACGGCGGAATACGGCGATTACGTTACCGGTCCGAAGATTATCACGGAAGAAACGAAAAAGGCAATGAAGAAAGTACTTGCCGACATTCAAGACGGTACGTTTGCGAAAGATTTCCTTTTGGATATGTCCGACGCGGGCAGTCAAGTACACTTCAACGCGATGAGAAAGAAAGCGGCGGAACACCCCTCCGAAGTCGTCGGCAAGGATATCAGAAAGTTGTATAGCTGGGCGGACGAAGAGAAGTTCATCAACAACTAAACCGTATAGACTGTATGAAAAAAACGTTTCAAATAGCGCGCGCAGTTTTGCGCGCGCCTTGAAGCGTATTAGGCTTTTATCGCGTTTTTATGAAAACGCGGTTATCCGTTCTATAACCGTGTTCATTGAGATTGAAAAATCTTTATTTTCGAGTAAGCGTTACGGACGGAAAAAAGAATAAAGGATAAGATTATGATTAAAGAAAGGATAGTAGACGGATTTCAAAACGCACCGCATAGGTCGCTTTATCACGCGCTCGGTTTGACGGACGAGGAAATGTCGCGGCCGCTAATCGGCGTGGTTTGTTCGTATAACGAAATCGTGCCCGGACATACCAACCTTGACAAAATCGCCCAAGCGGTTAAGCTCGGTGTGGCGATGGCGGGCGGTACGCCCATTATGTTCCCCGCAATTACCGTTTGCGACGGGATAGCCATGGGGCATACGGGTATGAAATATTCCCTCGTTACCCGCGATTTAATCGCGGATTCCACAGAGGCAATGGTTATGGCGCACGGGTTTGACGGGCTCGTGATGATTCCCAACTGCGATAAAAACGTGCCCGGGCTCTTGATGGCGGCGGCGCGGTTGAATATTCCTACCGTGTTCGTGAGCGGCGGGCCTATGCTCGCAGGCAGAGTGGGCGGTAAAAAACGCTCCCTAAGTCGGAGGCCAAGCGGTCTTAGGAAGAC
>JAZRBK010000299.1:0-2242 GCA_045635025.1 Candidatus Scatosoma sp. | reverse complement strand
TTGTCGATTTCCGCCTTATAGGGGGTTTGCAAAAGGGTAATGCTACACGCCTGTACCGCGGGCATAACCTCGGGATACGAGCGGCGGATATACTCTTCCTCCGCTTCGTAAAAAGCGTCCGCCGTATTTACCGTGTGGCGGATTTGCACTATCGTGCACATCGTATTGACTTTGGAAGAATACGCCTCCTCCTCAAACATACACGCGCGAAGCGCTTCGTAGCTTTCCGCACTTGCCGCGCGGACGTTGAGTTCCTCGTAAAAGACTTTCAATTCTTGAAAATTCGGTCTTTCATACTCTAATTGATTAAAAGTTTTTAATTCGTTCATCTTATACCTGCCTATTTTATTAACTGATTAAATCGTAATTTACCGTTTTATAAAACAACGCTTTTACACGTTCGTCTTCTTTTGTTTGCGCTAAAATCCACATAAGCTTCGTGATAATACTTTCATACGTCATCGAATAGCTTTCCAATAGGTCGAAACGGTTTTTCCAACCCCGCCCTACGCGATATACGTTCATATCGCTGCCCTCTTGTTGTACCTGCGTGGTTACGACGAGCGTTTTGCCTTTTTTCTCCCAACTTTGAATAACGTCGTAAAAGCCGTAATATTCCCCCTCGGGAATCCCGCCCGTGCCGTAACCCGATACCACTACGGCGTCGTTAAATCGGAAATACGCGTCGAGAATATCCCCGCGTTGCCCCGGTGTGAGCGTAAGCAATCCCACCTTTTCGTTGAGTGCGAGGAAAAACTCGGGTTTGTCCGTTTTGGGAGCAGTAATATATTGAATAATCTTCCCGTCCCGAATCACGGCGAGATTTGGAAAATCCACGCTCGTAAAAGCGTTAAAGCTTTTCGTGCGTACTTTTTTCGCCCGCGTGCCTGCGATGACCTTGCCTTGGAATACGATAACCACGTCGCTAGCATTTTCGCTCGCCGCGTACAAGAAACTGTCGCGGAGATTGATACGCCCGTCCGTGTCCTCCCTGTCAATCGGCTGTTGCGAGCCCGTTAAAACAATCGGCTTTGGAGAGTGCTGTATAAGATAAGAAAGCATAGCCGCCGTAAACGACATCGTATCCGTGCCGTGGCAAATCACGAACCCGTCGTATCCGTCGTAGTTTTCTTGAATACATTTCGCTAACGCTAACCAATGGGACGGCGTAACGTTCGTACTGTCGATATTGTAAAGCTGTACGGCGCTCACGTCGCAAAACTCGAATATCTCGGGTACGTAGCATAATAATTTCTCTGCGCCCACCTCGGGAATTAACCCGTCCGCGCCCGCGTGAGAGGCTATCGTTCCGCCCGTTGCGATTAACAGTATTTTCTTTTTCATACCTCTTCCTTTATCCTAAGCGTTTATTTCAAACGTTTATTTAAGCGCTTATTTAAGCGTTTTTCGACGGAGATAATCCCCTTTTTTTAACGTATACGGGCAGTTGATTTTATAGATTTCCTGTACGAGTTTCGCATCGTCCGTTTCTTCCCCTTTGGAGGTTTGCATACGTTCCACGCGAAACGTTTTTTTGAAATTATCGTCGGGGGAAAGCACTTCGAGCTCGTCCCCGATTTTGAAACGGTTTCGCATTTGCGCATAAACGCAGCCCTCTTCGCTATTCACTACGTCCGCGATATATTCGTACTCGCCTTTCGATTGACTGTGTTCATAGTGTACCGTTTCGTGATTTTCCCCGCTTGCATACGCTTGCGTGTACGTGCGATGGGCCACGGCAAGGAGCTCCTGCTCGGAGCGCATAGGCGGTTCGCCGTCCATAAATCTACGGTAGGCGTTGATGACGGTGGCGAGGTAATAGCCGCTCTTCATTCTGCCCTCGATTTTGAATGAACGAATACCTGCCCCCTCCATTTCCTTGATTTTTGAAAGCATATTTAAGTCTTTGCTGTTGAAAATATACGTTCCGCGCCCGTCCTCTTCTATCGGCAACCACTCCGATTTCCCGTTCGTCGCATTCAGCGCGCGCACCTCGTATTTCCAACGGCACGACTGCACGCAAGCTCCCCGATTGGACGAACGCCCGTCTAAATAATCGGAAAGCAAACACCGACCGCTATACGAAATACACATAGCACCGTGCACGAACGCCTCTAACTCTACGTTTGGATTGAACGCGTGGATTTCCGCAATTTCAGGAATGGAGAGTTCCCGCGCTAAAATCACGCGCGAAACACCCTGCTCCGCCCAAAACTTAACGGCGTATTTATTCGTCGTATTC
>JAZRBK010000298.1:0-4694 GCA_045635025.1 Candidatus Scatosoma sp. | reverse complement strand
CCCCCCCGGGGTCCCCACTTTTTATATACCTTACAATAGAAACGATTTAAGCTTGCTGCATAGAAAGCCAAACCATAAGTACGGAAATATCCGCAGGATTTACCCCCGATATTCTGCCTGCCTGTCCTAAGTTGAGCGGCCTAATACGGTTAAGTTTTTCCCGCGCTTCCAATCGCAGTCCAAGGATTTTATCGTAATCAATATCGGCGGGAAGCACTTTGTCCTCCAAGCGTTTTGCTTTTTCGATTTGTTCTAAGCCCTGCTTTAAGTAACCCTCGTACTTGACCGTAATTTCCGTCGTTTCCAAAACGTCTTTGGAATATTCCTCAAAGACGTGAAAGTGCTCCATAATATCTTTGAGGGGTACGGAGCGTTTTAACATATCCGCATAGGAAACGCTGCCGCTCGGCGCGTCGTAACCGTACTCGGTTAAAAACGCCGCCGCCTCCTTTTGAGGTACCCGTGTACGCAACGAAGCGAGAAGCTCTTCGTATTTTTCCTTGCGGGCGAGGTATTTTTGATAGCGTTCTTCGCTGACCAAACCGCTCGCTTTTCCTATCTCCGTTAAGCGGAAATCGGCGTTGTCTTGGCGGAGACAAATGCGGTGTTCCGCACGGGAAGTCATCATACGGTAGGGCTCGTCCGTGCCTTTCGTTACCAAATCGTCGATGAGTACGCCGATATACGCCTCGTCGCGACGGAGCACGATAGGCTCTTTTCCGCGGAGTTTGAGCGAGGCGTTCAAGCCCGCAATCAAGCCCTGCGCCGCCGCTTCTTCATAACCGCTCGTGCCGTTGATTTGCCCTGCGGTGTACACGCCCTCCACCTTTTTATATTCGAGCGTGGGCAGTACGTCGAGCGTGTCGATACAGTCGTATTCAATCGCGTAACCGTACCGCACGATTTTTGCGTTTTCGAGCCCCGCTACCGAAGCGTACATACGTTTTTGAACGTCGTGGGGCATAGAGGTAGACATACCGCCCACGTACGTTTCGAGCGTATCCGCGCCCTCGGGTTCTAAGAAGAGCTGGTGCCTGTCCTTGTCCTTAAAGCGAACGACTTTCGTTTCAATCGACGGGCAATAACGCGGTCCTGTGGATACGATAGTACCGTTATAAAGGGGGGAGCGTTCGAGGTTCTCCAAAATAACCCCGTGGGTATCGAGATTGGTATAGGTAAGATAGCAGGGCAGCTTATTTTCGGGCGGAGCGTCGTGCAGAAAGGAGAAAGGATAAATATCGGTATCGCCCTCTTGGATTTCGCACTTCGAATAATCAATCGTGCGCCCGTCTACACGCGCGGGCGTACCCGTTTTGAAACGGCGCACGGAAAATCCGAGCTTGATAAGACTTTCGGTTAAATGATTGGCGGGTGCGAACCCGTTCGGACCTGATTTTTGTACGACGTCGCCCGTAATCGTTTCGCCGTTGAGATACACACCCGTGCAAAGAATGACGACTTTACATTCAATCACGCCGCCGTAGGTAGTTTTTACGCCCACGCATTTGCCGTTTTCCACGAGGATTTCGCTTGCTTCCGCTTGAATGATACGTAAATTATCGGTATTTTCAAGTACCCGTTTCATCGCGCGGTGATAGGCGTTTTTATCCGTTTGCGCGCGCAAAGACTGTACCGCCGCGCCCTTGCCGACGTTGAGCATACGGATTTGCAGCGCGGTATCGTCCGCGAGTATCCCCATTTGCCCGCCGAGCGCGTCAATTTCGCGGACGAGATGTCCTTTCGCCGTACCGCCGATAGAGGGGTTGCAGGGTAAAAACGCGATACTGTCTAAGTTGAGAGTTAAAAGCGCGGTTTTTATTCCCGTGCGGGCTAACGCGAGCGCGGCTTCGCAACCTGCGTGTCCTGCGCCCACGACGACCGCTTCTGCGGAATATTCTAAAAAAGTAACGGAACTAATCATAGGATTTACGTGAGAAAGGCTTGCGCGGAAGTTTGCGAAAGCCTTTTTAAGTGGATTATTTTTTCAAGTGGATTATTTTTTCAAAACGATATTTTTAATGTCGTCGATTTCTTTGGCGAGTTTGTCGTTGAGTTTTGCGAGTTTTTCCATTTTATCGCGTGCGTACATAATCGTCGTATGGTCGCGCCCGCCGAGGATATTGCCGACGGAAACGAGGGGGAGCGAAAGCATTTCGCACATCAAATACGCACAGATTTGCCGCGCCTTAACGAGTTCCGCTTTCTTGCCCTTGCCGAGTAAATCGTCTTTCTTTTGCTTAAAGTAGGAGCAAACGGTGGCGATAATTTTCTCGGGCGTAACGTCCTCTTCCGCCTGCGTTTCGCCCACCGATTCGCTGAGCGCGAGTTTGGCGAGTTGGAGGGTAATGGGTTCTTCGTGGAGTTTGCTTGCGAAGATAACTTTATTTAATCTGCCCTCCAAGGTACGGACGTCGTGTCCTGAGTCGTGCGCCAAGAAATCGAGCACGTCGTCGGGGAGCGTGTATTTTTTATCCATAGCCTTGCGCTTTAAGATAGCGATTTTCGTTTCGGTGGAGGGGGGCTGCACGTCGGCAATCATACCGCCTTCAAAACGGGTACGCAGTCTGTCTTCGAGCGTCGGGATTTCTCTCGGTGGTCTGTCGGACGTGAGCACGATTTGCTTATTTTGGGAAGAGAGCTCGTTAAAGGTATGGAAAAACTCTTCTTGGAGCTGCGTTTTGTTTTTCAAAAGGTGCACGTCGTCAATCATCAAAACGTCTACGTTGCGGTAGTGCATTCTAAACAGAGCGCCGTTCTTTTGCGCGATAGAGTCCACGAATTCGTTAAGGAACTTTTCACAAGTCGTATACAACACCTTTTTGGTGGGGTGGGTGCGGGTAAGCTCGTTGGCAATCGCGTGCATAAGGTGGGTTTTCCCGAGCCCCGATTCGCCGTAGATAAACAGGGGATTGAACGTTTCCCCAGGGTTTTCGGCTACCGCCTTTGCCGCCGCGTAGACGAACTTACTGCTCGGCCCGACGACGAACGAATCGAACGTGAAGTTTTTATTGATAGGGGAGGGTTGGAAACTATCGAGCGCGTCCTCTTCCTCGTTGAGCGTAAAACTCTTGCTTCCGTCTACGACGAGGCGGAAGTCGTTGATGCCGAGGTCGCATTTCAAAATAGCTTCGCGGAGATTTTCCGAGAACTTTGCGATGATTGCTTCCGCATTCGTTTCGGAAGTGGATTTGAGTACGATTTTACGCCCCGTTATATCTATCGGTTCGATAGACTTAAAGAGGTGGTCGTAGGAAATAGCCGAAACGGTGTTTTGTAATTTTTCACCGATTTGTTTCCATAAAAAGTAGAGTTGCGTATTTTCCGCCATAGGAAATTATCCCCCGTTTTGCAATAATTTTTTCTTTTGCCCGTTGATAACTTGAACTTTTCGATTTTATTTGATATAATTATAATACAAAATCAAAGAAAAAGAAAGCAGTTTTGGGCGGGTTTTTACGATTATGCAAATAAAAAAATTATTCTTGCAACATTTTAGGAACTACGAAAAGGAAGATTTTTCCTTTTCGGACGGTCTGAACGTGCTTTTCGGCAAAAACGGACAGGGCAAAACCAACTGCGCCGAAGCGGTTTTTTATCTTTGCACGGGCGCGTCGCTTCGGATTCGCCACGACAAACAGCTCATTAAAATCGGCGCGGAACACGCGAAAATCGTAGCGGAAGCGGAAAACCGTTACGGGAAAGTGCAAATCGAGGCGGATATTTACGAAAATAAACGGGAAATCCGCGTGAACGGCTCGAAAATCGCCAAAAACGCAGATTTAATGGGGCATATTAACAGCGTATTTTTCTCCCCCGGGGAGCTCCGACTTATCCAAGACGGACCGGACGAACGGCGGCGGTTTATGAATATTTCCATATCCCAAACCTCGCCCGCTTATTATACGGCGCTGCTCCGTTATAACAAAATCCTCGACCAACGCAACGCGCTGTTAAAAAATCCCGATTATTCGCTCGTAATGGATACCTTGCCCGTTTGGGACGAACAGCTTTGTAAATACGCGGCGGTGATTATCAAAAAACGTACGGAGTTTTTACAAAAACTCGCGCCGTTTGCTAAGGATTTACACGCATATTTGACGGACAATAAAGAGGAATTGCTCCTTTCGCCCGATAAAAAATTCGAGGGGGACGAAGAGGAGATAGCAAAGACGCTTATGCGGCGGTTGAGCGGTTCGTATGAAAAGGATTTACGGCTCGGGTTTACGACGGTAGGGCCGCACCGCGACGATTTGAATATTACGGTAGCGGGGGTGGACGCGAAATCGTACGCTTCGCAAGGACAAATGCGGACGGCGGCGCTCGCGATGAAACTTGCGGAGGTGCAAATCTTTAAGGAAATCAGCGGCGAATACCCCGTGCTCGTACTCGACGACGTGATGAGCGAGTTGGACTTGCCCCGTCGGAAAAAATTGCTTCAACGCGTATACGGTATCCAGACTATCCTCACCTGCACCCATACCGAACGGGTGCTTTACGGCGCGGATTGCCATAAAATCCGCATCGAAAACGGACGGATAAAAGAGTGAGCTTTTTCCCATACTGAAAAGCGTGAGGAAGGGAAAATGCCAAGAAAAAAACACACGCAAATACGTAAGTTTACGGCGCTCCTTTTGACGAGCGCTTTTTTTCTTTTTTTGGGAATTACGGGGGGATTAAGCTCGGCAATTCGGGAG
>JAZRBK010000297.1:0-10894 GCA_045635025.1 Candidatus Scatosoma sp. | reverse complement strand
GTCGCTTTGCTCGCACGAACTTTTAGAACTGCTTTTGTTTTACGCCATTCCACGCCAAAATACCAACCCGTTAGCCCATCGGCTTATCGCCGAGTTCGGGAGTGTGTATAACGTGTTATCCGCTTCGGTAAAACAGCTTTCGGCGGTAGAGGGCGTAGGCGAGAGAACGGCGGCGTTTCTTTCGGGAATAGGTAAAATTGTTCGGCTCGTGGGCGAACAGGAACAATCCACCTTCCCCGCGAAGTTCGAGCACGAAACCTTTTTGCCGTTCTGTAAGCGCGAATATGGAAAACTTCCTTACGAGGTATTGGATATTTATTTTCTCGACGCGGAAAATACTATTCTTCGCCGCAGACGGTTTTCCACGTCGTCTATCCATAACGTTCAACTCAAAACGGACGAATTGAGCGAAGAACTCGCCAAAGATAACGTTTCGGGTATCGTCGTCGTGCATAACCACCCGTCGGGCAACCCTAAACCCTCGCCCAAAGACGACGAAATGACGAAAAAGTGCCAAGCGGTATGCGGCGTAAATAACGTTCTGTTATGCGACCATATCATCAGCGCGAGCACGGGCGTGTTCAGCTATTACGGCGGCGGAAAACTGAAAGAGATGAGTTGTATGTGGTCGTTTGATATTTTAGTTAGAGATTAAAACGGAGAAATATCGTGGCGAAAAATCGAAAAAAAGAAAACGTAAAAGGCAAAGAGCGCGGCGAGGAAAAGGGCTTGCGCGCAGTTTTTGTACGCTTTCTCGGTAGATACGATTTCCGCAACGAAGAACATTTTAACCGTTTCGGCAGATGGCTCGTATTTATTATCGGCGCGATTGTGCTTGCGCTCGTTACGCTCGAACAACTCAATAACTTTTTGCGCGGCGGCAATTTTTGGGAAATGGCGGCTACCATAGCGCTCGGGACGGCTTATCTTCTCTCGGGCGGGCTGAAACTTTTCCTCTTCAAAAGCGGAAGAATACGGGTGAGCTTTTACGCCTTAGATACCTTGATTGCGGGCGCGTTTCTCTTTTTTACGGACGGCGGATATCCGCTCATTTTGTACTTGCTTGTGCTCACGGAACTGTATTTGCTCACGAAAAAGACCCGCCAATCGGTGGTTTTGCTTTGCTTGGGTAATTTGGGATATGCAATGAGTTATACGCTTGGACTATATATGCGCCTTAGGCATACGCCCGTAGAAGCGTTGCTCCCTATTTTTACGGAAGCCTTCGGGTCGATTTTTATCTTCCTTGTGCATTTCGTTATCGTGCAAATCGCGCTCGCGTTTTATCGGCAGTTTTTACGGCTCGACAAGGCGCTCGCGGAATTAAACGAGCGTAAAAAAGAACTGGAAAAGGCGTATGAAAAGGTTGCGGAAGTGAGCGTTTTGGAAGAACGCCAACGCATAGCCAAAGATATTCACGATACGGCGGGACATTCGATTACTACCGTTATTATGCAAACGGAAGCGGCAAAGCTCATCTTCGACAACGACCCCGACGAGGCAAAACACAAAATCGTCGCGGCAAACTTACAGGCAAAACACGCTTTGGAAGAACTTCGCGACAGCGTACATCTCCTTTCGGGTATCGCGGAAAATCAAACGCTCAAATCGGCGTTATCGGCAATTATTCACGAATCGACCGACGGAACGGAAATCAAAATCCGCTCGTCCATCGAAGAGGTGGAGTGCTCGCCCGCGAAAGCACGGTTTTTGTGCAATACCTTAAAAGAGGGGATTTCCAACGGCTTGCGGCACGGCGGCGCAACGGCGTTTTGGTTCGAACTCAAATGCACGGACGGGAAAATAGAGTTCCTGCTTTCCGATAACGGAAAGGGCGCGGGGAGCGAAGAAATTAAGCTCGGGTTCGGGCTTACGGGTATGCGCGAACGCGCAAAATCGCTCGGCGGCGAGGTGCGTTTTACAAGCGATGAGGAAGGGTTTGAAATCTTTTTAACTTTGCCGAGTGTGTCGAGCGCACCGTAAGTAAAAAGAGTATGAACGAGTATTCCGAGCGCACCGTAAGTAAAAAGAGTATGAACGAAGTAAAAAATAAGAAAGCGGCAGACAAACAAAGAGATAAGGAGGAACGGATATGCAGTTAGAGAAAATCAAAATCTTGATAACCGACGACCAAGCGGAGCTCGCGCAAGAGCTGAAAAGCGTTTTAGAAACGGATGAACAGCTTTGCGTGGTGGGCATTGCGCTCGACGGAGCGGAGGCGTTTGAGAAGACGGCTACGCTTAACCCCGACGTGGTGTTAATGGATATCCGAATGCCGAATATGAACGGTGTAGTGGCGACCCAACGGATAAAAGCGGAATATCCAAACGTCAAGGTGTTGATTTTAACGACGTTCGACGATAGTGATTATATTCTCAACGCCATCAATCACGGAGCGAGCGGGTATCTATTAAAAGACATAGGCGGGCTTGCGCTTATCGATGCGGTCAAGGATGCGTACGCAGGCGATACCATTCTTCCAGCGAAGATAGCGCGGCGGATAGCGGACGCGGCGAAGCACGTTTCTGCCGACCGTGAAATCAAGCTAACGCGGGCGTTTGGGCTGTCGGACAGAGAGGTGGAAATCGCGTTGATGATGTACGAGGGGTTTACCAATCGGCAAATCTCTTCGGCGTTAAAGCTTTCCGAGGGAACGACGCGCAATTACGTTTCGGCTATTTACGAAAAAACGCACACCGAAAACCGCGCGGAAGCGATGGAGGCGATTAAGGCGGTGTTATAATTTTTGGGTAACCCCTTTGCCCGCCGAGCGGTGGGGGAAGCGGCTTGCAGCGTACGCGGATAGATATGGTCGGTTGCGGTTTGCGTAGCGCGGCGGGGCGGTGAAAAATTGTGCCGAATAAAAAACGGCGTATAGAAATGGAAAACTTTGACGGAAGAAACTATGTATAAGGCAGTTATATTTGATTTAGACGGAACGCTTTTGGATACGCTCGACGATTTATGCGGAGCGGTCAATGCGGCGCTCGAAAACTATTCCTTTCCCACGCGCACCAAAGAGGAAGTGCGTTCGTTTATCGGGAACGGTATCCGTTTGCTCGTCGGCAGAGCAATGGGGGATTGCGCGCACCCGCGGCTCGACGTCGTGCTCGACGAGTTTAAGCGGTATTACGCGGTGCATTGTAAAGACGAAACGCGCCCGTACGAGGGGATTATGCCCCTTTTAGAGCGGATTAAAGAGGCGGGCGTTTTAACGGGCGTGCTTTCCAATAAAGCGGATTTTGCCACGAAAGCGTTGGTGGAAGAATATTTCGGTACGGTTATCCGCGACGCGGCGGGGGAAAACGAGGCGGCGGGGATTCGGAAAAAACCTGCGCCCGATGCATTGTACGCGATGATGAAACGGCTCGGCGTAACGCCCGAACAAACGCTGTACGTGGGCGATAACGAGGTGGATATTCAGACGGCGAACAACGCGGGCGTGGATTGCGTTTGTGTACTTTGGGGGTTTAAGGACGAGGCGTTTTTGCGGGCAAACGGAGGCAAAAACTTTATCCGAAAGCCGTCTGAACTTCTGCCGTTTTTGGGGATAATCGATTAAAAGGAGTATACCGTGTACGAGATGAACGACTTGGAAAAGGAAATAGGGAATACACCGCTTTTGCGCTTGGAAGCGACGGAGCGCGCTTTTTCGTTGCGGGCAAAACTCTTTGCGAAAATGGAAGCCGTCAATCCCGGCGGTTCGGTAAAAGACCGCGCGGCGAAAGCGATTTTGGACGCTGCGGAAAAAGATGGAAAATTGAAAAAAGGCGGTTATATCATCGAGGCGACGAGCGGAAATACCGGCATTGGACTTGCGCTTGTGGCGCGCTCGCGCGGGTATAAAACGCTTATCGTAATGCCCGAAACGATGTCAATCGAGCGGAGAAAATTGCTCGCTTCCTACGGGGCGGAGCTTATCTTAACCGACGGGGCAAAGGGTATGCAAGGCGCGGTGGAAAAGGCGGAAGAACTTGTAAAAAATACCCCGAACGCTATTTTGGCGGGGCAGTTTGAAAACCCCGCGAACGTCGCGGCGCATTACCTTACGACGGGACCCGAAATCTATCGGCAAACGGATGGAAAGGTGGATATTTTCGTCGCGGGCGTGGGTACGGGCGGTACGCTCACGGGCGTGGGAGAATACCTCAAAGAGCAAAATAAAAACGTGCAAATTATCGCCGTCGAGCCGTCTGCTTCTCCTTTGCTTTCCAAAGGCGTGGCGGGTGCGCACGGTATTCAGGGTATCGGTGCGAATTTTATCCCCAAAATCCTTGATGTTTCGCTTTTAGACGACGTAATTACCGTAGACGATGAAGAGGCCAAAACGTTCGCAAGATATGCCTTTGAAAAGGAAAATGCGTTCGTGGGGATATCTTCGGGCGCGGCGTTATATGCCGCGATTGAACTTGCAAAACGGGAAGAAAACGCAGGGAAAACAATCGTTACCCTTTTTCCCGATAGCGGGGATAGGTACGGCTCGGTTTTGGGGGAGAGCGGGTTACGCGAAAAATAATGCTATAAAAACAACGTTATAAAATCCTATAAAAATAAGATAAAAAAACGGGCGGCCTTGAAAACAAGGTCGCCTGTTCGTTTGAGTTGGATTTGTTTTTTACTTCGTTTTTTATCAAGGGCTTGGCTTTATGAAATCTTACAAAAGCCCTAAAATGGATACGGCGAATAAGCAGTACACGGTCAAAGAGAGCACGTCGACAATCGTCGTAATAAACGGAGAAGCGACGACGGCAGGGTCTAGCCGCAGTTTCTTGGCAAGCAGGGGGAGCATCGCACCGATTAGTTTTGCAATTACGATGGTTACGAACATCGACACGCAAATCACCACGGCAACGAGCGTGCCGTTCTGTACCGCGCACAACCCGTCTACGAGCATTACCTTTGCAAAACAAGCCACCGCAAGCAACGCACCCATCATTACCGATACGCGGATTTCTTTCCAAACGACCCGCCCAAAATGGCTAAACTCGATTTCCCCAATCGCTAAGCCGCGGATAATCATTGCGCTCGCCTGCGAGCCCGCGTTACCGCCCGTACCCATAAGCATCGGCATACACGCCGTCAATACGATACCGTAAATCGGCATATTCAGCGTAGCTTCGTTTGCGGAGATAATCAAACCCGAGAACGTTGAGGATAAAAGCAGGATAAGCAGCCACGGCAATCGGTTGATACATATTCGCCATACGCTCGTTTTCATATACGGCTTGTCGGTAGGGGTTACCGCCGCCATTTTCGCGATATCTTCCGTGTTCTCCGATTGCAGGACGGTCATTGCGTCGTCAACCGTAACGATACCCACGAGCCGTGTTTCTCTGTCCACGATAGGGAGCGCTAAGAAACCGTAATCGGAAATCATTCTCGCTACCGTTTCCTTATCGTCCTCCGTGTGCGCGTAAATGACGTTCTCCGTCATAATCTCTTCTATCGTAGCGCTTTTCGGTGCGAGCATTAAATCTTTCGCGGATACGAGCCCGACGAGTTTATTCGTCGCGTCCACTACGTAGCAGGTGTAAATCGTTTCCTTGTCAATCGCCGTTTTGCGAATCCGTTCGAACGCTTCGTCTACCGACATCGTGGGTTTTAACGCTACGAACTCAATCGTCATAATGCTGCCCGCGCTGTCTTTGGGGTATTTCAAAAGTTCGTTGATATACGCGCGCGTTTGGCTATCGCTTTGTGCAAGCACCCGCTTTACCACGCTTGCGGGCATTTCTTCGATAACGTCTACCGTATCGTCGAGGAACAGTTCGTCCATAACGGCACGAAGTTCGAAATCGCTTAATTTGTGAATGAGCTGCGTCTTTACGTCGCTATCCATTTCCACGAACGTTTCCGCCGCCAAATCTTTGGGTAAAATGCGGAATAAAACGGGTAAGTCTTCCTTGTCGCGGATTTCCTCGAAAACTTTCGCAAGGTCGGTGGCGTTCATCGTGGCGAGGAGGGGTTTCAAAACGGAGAACTTGCGTTCGACTAAAAGCTGAATAATTTCTTCCTCTTCCGCAATACGCCATACGATTTCTTGCGGCATATCCTCAATCAAATCAACCGTGTCGTCTACCGACATTTCTTCAAGGACTTTTTCGAGTTCGTCGTCGCGTAAGCTGTTGATGACTTCCTCTTGTAACGCCGTTTCGAGTAAAGGCAACGCGTTGGCGAGCAGGTCGCTGTCCAAAGCACGGCAAAACGCGGTTAAATCGCTCTTTTCTACCTTGGGAATAAGGTTTGCGAGCGTTTCCGCGTTTAACTTATTCGCGGCGAGCGCCGCGTTTTCATAGTCCTGCGTTTGCAGGAAGTTTAAGATTTCTTGTTCCATAATACTACCTCTTTTCTTGTTAATGGGATAGCCGTATAGCTCCTAAGCTATACCGCCGCGTTTTGAAAGGGTAGCGTGTTCCGAAAATCAAATAAAAGGACGAACGGTTCGTCTTTTACGACTTAGCGGGTCTACGCTACTGGTACTGTGATAATCTGACATTATATAACCGTTCCTCCTTGTTTTTCTTGCTCACGTACGTCTATATACACTCCCGTCGGGAAAGCCGCGGTTTCCTCGTCTTGCTCGCATTTGAAAAGGGCGAGGGGCGTGTGGAAAACCGCTTATCAAACTTGCAGATGACGAATGACGATGCGTTTTGCCGCTCGGCAAATACCCGCGTTAGCGGATAAAAGTTAATCGTCTTTGCGTTTCTTTCTTAAAATTAGGTAATCGAATAAAATGCAAACTGCGCCGAAACCGAGCAAGATATAGCCAAGCCGCCAAAGGGCGTCGCGGTTGCTTTCCACCGCGCCTTGCTGATACGTTTGCGTTTGCTTGGGCGTGCCGTCGAAAAGTTGTACGTAAGACTTGGGAATATATCCCGTCTTTTCTCCCTCCGCCGTTTGATAAGCTACGTGGTAATAATCGTAATCCAGATTGTTAATTTCCCCCAGCAACGTGAGCTCTGTGCCCCGCGCAAGCGTTTCGTGCGCTAACAAAAGTTCGGTAAGATAGGGAAACTTGTAAAGGGGCAGGGCGCTCGTTAAATAGCCCGTTTTGCGCTCCGCTTCGACGTATACCTTTTCAAAATCGGCGTTTTCAAGCAGGGCTACAAACTCCTCGCGTACCAAATACGTAAAGTAACCGTTTGTCGGTTCGTTGAATACCGCTACGATGGCGTAACCGTCTATCTCCCCGATTTTTAACGCCGTCAACTCGGCCAAGGAGCGTTTATACGAAAGATAGGGGAAATAATCGCCCGTTTTCGCTTTGCCGAGCGTTTGCATATCAAACTCGACGAGGAGCGCGCCTTTCGCGATTTTCGCAACCGCAATCTCCGCGCTGTTTTCGCTGAAAATCTCGTTCCTTGCGTTTCCGACGGGAATCGTCTTTACCGTAGGCAAAGAAAGTGCGTTCGTTTTAACGAGATAATTTCCGTCGTAAAGGAGATACGCCGCGTTTTCCTCTGCGCCGAACGTGAAAGAAAGAACTTGCGGCGTATAATTTTCTCCGCCGTAAACGAGCGCGTTCGCCGTGAAATCCGCGCAAGGTTCGGTCGCTCCGTTTTTATAGAGCTTTCCATCGCTCAGCGCGTATAAATTACGCTCGTAATCTACCGTAATTTCCTCCGTGTTAGCGGGGATATTGTTGACAACCACCGTTCCTTGCGTTTCCGTTTGCATAAAGTCGCTTTCATTGAAACGGTAAACGAAATTGCCCGTTCCTACGTACAAATCCCCGTATACGTCCGCCGTGAGCAGAGTAGGGGATACGAACGAGGCACAGTTCTTTCTCGCTCTCGTCAATACGTATTCGCCGTTTTCCGCGCTCGCGGATATAGAGTACGCGTTGCCTGCCGTGAGCAGGTAATAATTTCCGTAGACGGCGGCTACGCCCTTGATTTCTCCCTCGAAACGGTTAAATGCCGCGAGGGGATTTTTTTCGGGGTTCGTCAAAGAATACAACGCCGCTTCGCCCCCGCTAACGACGAGTGCGGTTTCGCCGTCCGAAGCTAAAAACTTAGCGGAAAGCGCGGTGGGTATCGGTTGCTTAAACGCGTTCTCGTTGCAATCGTATACGCTGATACGGGAATTGCCGTCGTCTGCAATAAGCAGTTTATCGCCCGCTAAAACCGTGCGGGTAGCACCGCTGAGACGGTTTTGTGCGTTCGACGAGGCGCAGATTTCAAAATCTGTAAACGCCTTTTCTGCCGTGGAATATTGCCTAATTACTCCCTTGTCTGTTTGTGTGGCGTAGACGTGTTCTCCAAACGAGGAAAGCGCGGTGTAACCGCCTTTCGGGATATGCGTCAGCTCGCCCTCTTCCGTGAGCGTGGGCAGCGTGTACGCGTAGAAATCTCCTTCCGACGTCGTGCAGGCAAGCACGCCTGCGTTAATCGTCATCGTTTTCATACGGATTTCAAGTTGCGCTACCGTCGTGGGAATACCGATATCCGGTTGGATTTTGTAAAGGCTTTGACGGATACCGTCGTCGGTAAAATACAGTTCGCCGTTCCAAAAGGCGAGCACGGGTTTGCTCGGGTTGGTTTCCCCTTGCAAAAGCGGCTTTTTCGGGGAAGAAGTATCTTCTAACGAAGCCGTATACAGCGTTCCAACCGCCGAAGCGAAATACAAATCTCTGCCGTGAATCACGAACGATTCGCAGGCTACGTCGTCTATCTTCGTCTTGGTACGGGTGGATAAATCGAGTTCGTAAAAGTTATCCCCCGAAGAATTGTCCGCAAAATACAAATTACCGTTTTCGCAAAATTGTAGGTTCTTTACGTTGTCCTGCGGAAGCCCTTGCTGTGTATGTGTATACGAATAATACGTTTCCGCTTCTCTGTCGTAATAATAGATGGTGTTCCCCTCGGCAATCGCCGTGTATTCTTCGCATACCGCCGCGCCCGTCGGAGCGGTTAAAGGCAGGTATTCTTCATACGTGTTCGGAGCGATTAAAAGGGGTTCGTGCTCCGTTTTATTAAGCTCCGTTGGATTCGTTTGCTCGGGGGGAGTAGAGGCGTTTTCCGCGTTTGTACGTAGCACGGTAAAACCCGCTCCGCTAAGCAGGGCGAGAGAGGAAAGCGCACTTACCAATGCAATTTTCAAAACGCGTTTCTTCTTCATATACAGTTATTATACCACAATCTCAAAAAAAAAGCAATAAAACGACGAAAACTTTTCTTGCGTTTTATCCTTTAAGATTTCAAGATGGAATTGCCTACTTAAATGGGGTTTTCCTGTGTGAGGAATGTGGGCGGTGGGTTGAGTTTTCCTATGTGAGGAATGTAGGCGGTGGGTTGAGCTTTCCTGCGCGAAGAATGTAAGCGGCGGGTTGAGATTCCCTAATTGGTATTTTATGGAAAAACTTTCTAAAATCAGTAAAAACTTTATAAAACAGGCATAATGTTGTCATATTTAAGGTGTTATAATACACTAAAAAACGAACAAATGTTCGGATTTGCATAAAAAAGTGGCAGAGTGGGCTTGCAAAAACGGAAAATTATGCCATAATGCGATTGCCTGCGAGGCGAGTAAAGTTTGTTGAAAAAGCGAGGTGATAAGTTGTGAATACATACGTGAAAGCAATGCTGTATGCGTATCCGTTTTTGGAAACCGTGGAGGAAGATTACGAGGAACATATCAAAAACCGTGCGTTGCTCTCGTATAGGAGCAACAAGACCGCGGAAGAACTTGCGTGTGCGATTGCGGAAGATATTCTCGAAAAGGACAAGCTGGTGCGGCTCAAAGGGCAAATCGAATGGGTGCTTGATAGATTGAGCGACGTGGAAAAAACGCTCGTGGGCGTGCGGTATTTTGGGAAAAGACGGAAAATTAACCGTCCGATAGAGGCGCGCGGAGAGCGGACAAGCCGTTATTTCGATTGGAGCGAGCGTAAATATTTCCGTGTGCAGAGCCGTTTGGTAGGTAAGCTCCGTGCGCTGTTCGTCGCCGTCGGGTTGACGCGGGAACGGTTTGAGGAGGAGCTTGCGCATACCGAATTGTTTGAAAAAATCTGTCGTTACGTCGAGGGGAGAAATACGAAAATCTCCCGCGAAGAACGCGCTTGGCTGAAAATCGTTTGAGCTAAGTTTTGAGGGGCGGTTAAAAATAGAACCGTCCAAGCGAAGTTGGTTGGGGTTATTCGTCCGTTTCGTACGGAGGACGGCGGGGCGGTTTTAAGATGAGCGCCGCAACCACGGGTACGAGCAGGCAAAGTGCGATGAGAATGGCGATTTGCGCGGGGCTCGACGAGGGTTCGTCCGATTGGGGCTTGGGTTCGCTCGGCGGTTCGTCCGCTTGTAAATGTCGCTCGGCATATTCGGCGTTTTCTTCGTAGCGCACGTTCGTCGGTTTGGGTACGTAGCCGAACGAGTCGCCGCGCAGTACGTAGCAATAGAGGTTCGAGCCGATTTTATAATCGCCGTAGTAGGCGCAGGTCGCTTTGATTTCCGTTAAAAATCCCTCGTCTTGCGCGTTCGCTTCGTCTAAGCGGTAACTGATTTCAAACAGGTAATAAAGATACGGTTTTTCGGGAATATAGTCCACGAAAGTAAGTTCGTCCGTGCGGGCGTAGCCGATTACCTTTTTTACGTGCGTATCGTCGTATAAATATTCCACTTGGCAAAAATCGGGCGCGTAGGCAAGCAACTTTACGTAGTACGTTTTCGGCAACAAAAACAAGCCTGCGTTTTCGCTCGGAGCGGCGTAGAAAAAACTCTCGTCCGATAAAATACACGCATAACTGCCAATCGCGGGTGTTTGCGCTGTGTCGCTTGATAGCGGCATTGTCTTAACCGAGAATACGCTTTGCCCTATCGGAGAGTTTTGCAGGTGTGCCGCGTTCGCGGCGGAACGGCTTTGGGTGGGTGCACGCTCTAAAAACGATACCTCGCAG
>JAZRBK010000296.1:0-2020 GCA_045635025.1 Candidatus Scatosoma sp. | reverse complement strand
GTTCGGTATCAAGCCGGAAACGGTAGAAGAGGTTTCCCGCGTGGCGAAATCGGGCGCGAAGAACACGCCGCTTATCGTCAAACTTTCCCCTAACGTCGAGAGTATTGCGGCAAACGCGCAAGCGGCGGAGCGCGGCGGTGCGGACGCAATTTCTCTCATCAATACGCTGACGGGTATGGCTATCGATATCGAACGGCGTAGACCGATTATCGCGAATAATACGGGCGGCGTTTCGGGAGCGGGCGTAAAACCGATTGCCGTGCGAATGGTTTACGAGGCGGCGCAAGCGGTAAAAATCCCCGTCGTCGGTATGGGCGGGATTACGTGCGCGGAGGACGCGATTGAGTTCTTAATGGCGGGCGCTACCGCCGTACAGGTAGGAACGGCAAACTTTACCGACCCGTACGCTATGCCGAAGATTATCAAGGGCTTAAACGATTGGTGCGACAGGCACGGCATTGAAAATGTTTCCTCGCTCACGGGCGTTTTACAGCTCAACGGGAAATAAGGATTACAATAAAAAAGAAAGGTTACAATAAAAAACGGCAATAAAAGGCGATACGATGCCAATAATAAACGGCAATAAGGAGAAAAATTATGGAATACACGTACAAACAGCAATTTATTCGGTTTATGGTAAATAACGGCGTGCTCAAATTCGGCGAGTTTACCTTAAAGAGCGGCAGAAAAGCCCCGTACTTTATCAATACGGGGAACTACAAAACGGGCAAACAGCTTGCAAAGCTCGGCGAATATTACGCCGCTTGTATTATGGATAATCATTTGGAAGCGGATACGCTCGTAGGACCTGCCTACAAGGGGATTCCCTTGTCGGTATCGACGGCGATTGCGCTTTATCACGATTATGAAAAGGAAATGAATTACGCTTTCGATAGAAAGGAAGTCAAGGACCACGGTGAGGGAGGACTTTTCGTCGGCAAGCAGCTCGAAGACGGCGAGCGCGTTATCATCATTGAGGACGTTATGACTTCGGGGAAAGCGCTCCGCGAGATTTTACCCAAATTAGAGGCGGCGGCAAACGTGAAAGTCGTGGGAATGGTGATTTCCGTAGACCGTAGAGAAAAGGCGCTCGATAGCGACCTTTCCGCCGTAGCACAAGCCAAAGAACAGTTCGGTATCGACGTGTACTCCGTCGTAACGATGGACGACATTATCGAAGCGATTGAGGACGGCGTTATCGACGGCAAGGAGCACCTTGCGCAAATGTATAAATACCGCAATACCTACGGTGCAAAATAACGTTATTTCAAATGCGGTACGTGGCGGGAAGGTAACCGTTTTTCGGCGAATACGGGCGTAGTGGAGTTGCGCTCCTCAAAGGGGTGCGTCGCCGCGACGAATAACGCTATGGCGCAAACGAAACAAAACGCTACGATTAACAAATAATTTCTTTTCATAAAAAAAGTATGCGTATGCGAGCCCGATTTTATGCGTTTTTGCGCGATAGGGAACGCAGGGAGAAAAAACTATGAAAAATATCATTTTAACGGGCGACCGCCCTACGGGGAAATTGCATATCGGACATTACGTAGGTTCGCTCAAAAGACGGGTGGAGCTTCAAAATAGTGGTAAGTTCGACAAAATCTACGTGATGATAGCTGATGCACAGGCGCTCACGGACAATTTCGATAACCCCGATAAAGTGCGCGCAAATATCACGGAAGTTGCACTCGATTATCTTGCGGTGGGGCTTGACCCGAAAAAGTCGACGATTTTCATTCAGTCGCACGTGGAACAGCTCACCGAGCTTACCTTTTATTATATGAACCTCGTTACGCTCGCTCGTTTAGAGCGGAATCCGACGGTAAAAACGGAGCTCAAACAAAAGAACTTCGGCGCGTCGATACCGATGGGATTTTTGACCTATCCCGTATCGCAAACGGCGGATATTACGGCGTTTAAGGCGAATACCGTTCCCGTGGGTGAGGATCAACTCCCCATGCTGGAACAGGCGAGAGAAATAAGTCGGATCGTAGCCATGTCGTTCTGTGAGCCAAGG
>JAZRBK010000295.1:0-5789 GCA_045635025.1 Candidatus Scatosoma sp. | reverse complement strand
TGGAAAGACGGGATACGGATTTAGAACTGCTCGACGAAGCACCGCAGACGGAAGAGCTTGAAATCGTAGAAATCCGTCGTTTTCCGATTGCCGATTTTACGAAAATTGACGGCGTGGACGAAACGCCGAAAACCGCCGTATATATCGCAGACCACGAAAAGGTGGAAGGTGTGTTTTCTATATGCGGTACGCTGACGTATATCGAGGAAAAGCAATACGTAAAGCATAACGAAAAAACGGGCGAGGATGTACAGAAATCCCGTTTTTCCCTTTCCGTTTCCGACGGAACGGGTTCGGTTCGGACGACGTATTTTCCGAAAAAGGTTACACTGGAAAAGGTGCGCACGTTAAAGGCGGGCGATAGCGTCGTGCTCACGGGCGAAAACGAGGAGTTTAATAATTACCGCTCGTTTAAGACGGCGAAAATCAATTACGGCACGCCGCCGCAAGGCTTCGTACCCGAAGCGAGAAAAGGCAAGCCCGTGCCGAAGTTCTATCATACCGTATTCCCCGAAGCATACGTCGATTATACGCAAACGGGTTTTTTCGACAGTTTGGATAAACCCGACGATTTGAAAAAGCATACGTTCGTCGTGTTCGATTTAGAGACGACGGGCTTGAACAATAACCCCGCTATGGGGAAAATGGATAAGATTATCGAGCTCGGCGCGGTAAAAATCGTAAACGGGGAATTAACCGAACGCTTTTCCACGTTCGTCGCTTGCGAGGAGCGGTTGTCGCAAGAAATCGTCAACCTGACGGGGATAACCGACGCCGACCTCGTCGGCGCACCGACGGTGGATAAAGTGCTCGCGGATTTTTATAAGTTCGCGGACGGGGCGTTTCTTGTCGGGCATAACGTTACGTTCGATTATCGGTTCGTGCATTATTACGGCGAACAAAACGGGTATATGTTCGACCATAAGCAGTTCGACACCTTGCACTTAGCGCAGGAGGTTTTGCGCGGAAAACTCCCCAATTACAAACTCAATTCCGTAGCCGATTATTACGGCTTTACCTTTAACCATCACAGAGCGTTCGACGACGCTTGCGTAACGGGGAAAATCTTTATCGAGCTTATCAAGGCAAAAGGAAAATTGGAGTAAAGCAAAAATATAGGGCGGGAATAATAACGCTATGAACAAAAGGGATACACTCGACTGCGGCTTACGCCTACGCTCGGTGTGATAAAACCCACTCTGTCATAACGGTCTATTTGGGCAGTAGCCCAAACCGAACGAGCATATGCCCCTGTCCTGTCATACCGACTGAGGGCGATAGCCCGAATGGAGCGTATCTCAAAAAGAAAAGTTTTTAGAAAAACGCTTAAAACGCTTGCGTTTTGTGAAAGATAATGGTATAATAAGAATACTTAATCATTCAGTAATGAGTATTGAGAGTGGCTTGCGCCGCTCTCAATCGCATTATACGGGGTATTTTATGAAAATTAAGACGATAGAGGAAATCCAAAATGCGCTCGCGCCCATAGCGGACGAACTGCAAATTGAAATCGTGGAAATCGAGTTTAAGCAAGGACATTCCCCCGCGCTTACCGTCTATATCGACGTGGAGGGCGGCGTAGACCTTGATACCTGCGAAAAGTTCCACAGGGCGATTGACCCCGTTCTCGACGAGGTAGACCCGACGTTCGGCGCGCCGTATACGCTCAACGTATCCAGCCCTGGGCTTGACAGACCGCTCAAAACTGCGCGCGACTTTGAAAAGTGTATGGGCGAGCAGGTGGAAATCAAGCTTTACGCGCCGATGAAGGGCAGAAAGCTTTTCGAGGCGAAGCTCGTCGGCCACGACGAAAACTGCGTGGTTGTAGAGGAAAAAGGCGAAACGCTCAAACTTGAAAAGAGCAAAATCGCAAAAATCTGCCGCGCGATTGATTTCGACGGCTTGCTTTAAGAGATAGGTTTCGTGTTAGAAAGTGGCGCGCTCGCGCGGAATACGGCTCAGCCTAAAAGCAAATGCGAAAAAGAGTAAAAGCGAAAAGGCAAAAGTAAAAGTAAAGACAAACATTAAAAGAGAAAAAACAAAAAATATAAATATAGCAAAAATCAAACAGGAGATTAAAACAATGGAAAACAAGGAGTTTTTTGCGGCGCTCACCGACTTGGTGAGAGAAAAGGGGATTAGCGAAGAGGCGTTTTTGGAAACCCTCCAAAACGCGCTTACGTCCGCTTACAAAAAACAGTACGACGGCGGTGCGGAAGTATCCGTTGTTCTCGACGCGGATAAGGGTACGATTGAGTTTAGAGCTACCCGCTACGTCGTGGAAGAAGTAACCGACAAGGATAAAGAGATTTCCTTGGAAGAAGCGCAGGAATTAAATCCCGAATATCAAGTGGGAGACGTTATTGAAAATACGTTTATCCCCAAGAACTTCGGGCGTATTGCCGCGCAAACCGCTAAACAGGTTATTTTGCAAAAATTGCACGAAACCGAACGCGATAACACCTTCTCCGCTTTCTCGGATAAAGAGGGCGAATTGATGGAAGGTATTATCCGCAAAATCGACGAACGCAATATCTACGTGGAACTCGGCGATAAGAAAATTGAGGGTGTTATGGCTCCGCAAGACCGCGTTTTCGGGGAAAAATACGCTGTGGGCGACAAGCTCAAAGTGTTCGTGAAGCGCGTTAGAAATAGCGGCAGAAACTCCCAAATCCTCGTTTCCCGTGCTGCACCCGGGCTCGTGAAGAAGCTTTTTGAAGAGCAAGTGCCCGAAATCGCGCAAGGTATCGTAGAGATTAAAGAGGTTGCCCGTGAAGCGGGACACCGTACGAAAATGGCTATTTTCTCCAACGATGCGCGTGTGGACGCGGTTGGCGCGTGTGTAGGCAACAGAGGCGCGCGTGTAAACGCTGTCGTGGAAGAGCTCGGCGGAGAAAAGATTGATATTATCCTTTGGAACGAAGACCCGCTCGCATTCATTTACAAGGCGCTTTCGCCTGCGACCGTGCTTTCGGTTACCGCTCGCGGGGAACGTAGTGCAATGGCTATCGTGCCCGACGACAAACTTTCGCTTGCGATTGGCCGCGACGGACAAAACGCTCGTCTTGCGGCTCGCTTGACCGGTTGGAAAATCGACGTGAAGAGCGCATCCTCGCCCGAGGCGGCGGAAATCCTCGCGCAGATGGAAGCGGAAATGGCGGAAGATAACGAGGAAATGGAAACGGAGCAAGAATAATGGCGAAAACGAAGTCCGTACCGATGAGAACGTGTATAGCTTGTCGTGAATTAAAACCGAAAAAGGAGATGCTCCGCGTGGTGAAAAACGCCGCGGGGGAGATTTCCGTTGACCCCACGGGTAAAGTGGCGGGGCGGGGCGCGTATATCTGCTCGGCAGAAGCGTGCAGAAAGAAGCTTAGCGACAAGAAACTTTTGAATAAGGCGTTCTCCGCGGACGTCGCGTCCTCTGTATACGAGGGAGTCAAGGAGGAGAATCTTGGCGAAAAGTAAGGTGGAAACCTATTTGGGCTTTTGCATACGAGCGCGTAAAATCCTGTTTGGGATTGACAATATCGAGAGCGCAAAACGGGGCGTGTATTTGCTCCTTTGCGACGAAACGCTCGGGGAAAGCTCGCTAAAAACTTTAATCAACAGTAAAGAGAAGTTTGCTTGCCCGCTCGTAAAGGCGAGTGCGGGATACTTAGGCGAACTTTTACACCGCCCCGCCGTGAAAACGGTAGCGGTGAAAGACGAAAATCTTGCCGCGGCAATTCTTTCCGTATTGAAAGACGAACCGCAACTTAAATTATATTCGGGAGGAAACAACTGAACTTATGGCAAAATACGAGAACGTAGAAAAAATTTCCGAATTATTAGACGAAAATCAGCTTGGCAGCGTATTGAAAAAACTTTCGGCTACGGAAAAAAATCTTTCGGAGATTTTGAAAAATCTTACCGTTTTAGAGGAGCAAAAAGCCGCGCGCGAAGCCGCTGAGGCAGCCGCAAGAGCGGAAGAGGAAGCGCGTATCGCGGCGGAGGAAGCTGCAAAAGCCGCTGCAAAAGCTGCCGAGGAAGCCGCGAAGAAAGCGGCGGAAGAGGCGGCAAAGAAAGCGCAAGAAGCCGCGCTCGCAGAAACGGAAGAAAAACCGAAAAAGAAAACGGCGAAGAAAAAGGCTGCGGAAACGGAGGCGGAAGCTCCCGTAGAAGAAACGCCCGCCGTAAACGTTGCGCCCGCAGAGGAAGCGCCGTTAAAAGCGGTTGAAAAGGAAGAAGCGCAAGCGGAAACGAAAGAAAATAAAGAGGTAAAAGAAGAAAAACCCGTCTTAAAGACGTTCGTACCCAAAGCCGAACCTGCTGCTCCCCGTGCTCCCAGATATTTCAGGAACGGGCAAGTACAGGGCGAATACGTGGCGAAACCGGGTACGGAAAGCTCTGCTTCGTCCACGTCCTACGGCGGCACGTACCGTCCCCGCACGGAAGGAGTTAGACCTCCCCGTCCGCAAGGCGAAAGAACGTTTACGGGCAATAGACCCAGCGGTGCTACGAATAGTGCGCGTGCTCCGCGCGTAGGTGGTATGGGTAGTATGGGCGGCGCAATGAACGCTCCCGTAATGCCGACGAAAGAGGGAAAATCTTTCTCTGCGCCCGCGAAGAAAAAGACGTTCGAAAAGACGTATACGGAAAAGAAAGCGCTTTCTAAGCGCGATTTAATCCGTCAACAGGGCTTGACGGTAGAGGACTTCGACGAGGATAAGTCGGGTTACAGAAAAGTCCGTTCGCCCAAGAAACAAAAACGTCAGGAAATCCCTACGATTAAGATTGAACACGCAGTCGTTACCACGCAGGAAATCCCCTTGAAAGTGCTTTCTGAAAAGCTCGGCGTGTCGGCGGTGGAAATCACCAAACGCCTTTTCAAAGAAGGGATTATGAAAGGCATTAACGACTCTATCGATTACGATAACGCGGCTTTGATGGCGGCGGATATGGGTATCGACCTTGAATATAAACCCGAAAAGACAGCAGAAGAAGTCTTGATGGCGAGCGCTACTACCGAAGACGTTAGCAAGCTCGTTACCCGTGCGCCCGTCGTAACGGTTATGGGACACGTTGACCACGGTAAAACTTCCTTGCTCGACGCAATCCGTTCCACGTCGGTTACGAGCGGCGAAGCGGGCGGTATTACGCAAAGCATCGGTGCGTACACGGTAACGGCAAAGGGCAAGCAAATTACCTTTATCGATACGCCTGGACACGCGGCGTTCACGGCTATGCGTGCGCGCGGTGCACAAGTAACGGATATCGTTATTCTCGTCGTAGCGGCGGACGACGGCATTATGCCGCAAACGGTGGAGGCGATTAACCACGCGAAAGCGGCGAACGTGCCTATCATCGTAGCGATGAATAAAATGGATAAATACGAGGTTAATCCCGACCGCGTGAAGCAAGAACTTATGCAACACGAGCTCGTGCCCGAAGAATGGGGCGGCGATACGATGGTCGTGCCTATTTCCGCAAAGACGGGTATGGGTATCGACGAATTGCTCGAATCGGTCAACCTCGTTGCGGAAATGCAAGAACTCAAAGCCGACCCCGACCGTCAGGCAAAGGGTACGATTATCGAAGCGAAACTCGACAAGGGCAAAGGTCCTGTTGCGAGCATCATCGTGCAAACGGGTACGTTGAAAACGGGGGATAATATCCTTTCGGGTACGACGATGGGACGTGTGCGTGCTATGTTCGACGACAAGGGCAAACCCGTCAAATCGGCAGGTCCGTCTATGGCGGTTTCCATTCTCCGTTTAGAGGACGTTCCCAACGCGCGCGGCAGCATT
>JAZRBK010000294.1:0-1474 GCA_045635025.1 Candidatus Scatosoma sp. | reverse complement strand
GAAAAACCCTTTAACCGACAAAAAACGTAAAAACAAGGCACCATGTCCGCGTTGAAACGCGAAAGATACGGTGTCTTTTTTAATTTTTTTCCATTTTTGCAAGGTTTTTTTTCGTAAAACTCTTGACCCCGTGCATAAGATATGGTATAATATTGTGTATAAGAGTAGGATTTTAGCTTTTTCCTAAAAAACGGCGTAATTATCAGCTCAAAAAACGGCGTTTCGTAGGGAAAAGAATAAATAAAAACCGAGGTGTAATATGGCGGAAAAACAAAACGTATACTCCAAGATGGAAGAGACCAAAGGACTGTTGACGGAAGTATCCAAAAAAGTGGATAAAATGAAAGCCGACATTTTGAACGAGATGAAATATTCCTCCGTTCAAATGGGTTCTTTGTATCAGGAGATGAAAGCGGACAAAGACCGTTCTTCGCAGGCGATTTCGCAGGAAATCCGTTACAGCTATAAGCAAAATCAAACGATTTACGACGGTATTTCCGAAATGATTTCGGGCGATATTGCTACGCGTATGAACGCGATGGACGAAAAACTCGTTTCTTTGCAGGAAGCGAGCGCCGCTGCGGACGAGATAAAAGAAAAACTCGACGTTATGGAGGAGCTTCTTTCCGAGTCCAAGTATACATACGCGCAACAGCAAGCCATCTACGAAGGCGTTTCCGCATTGATTACCAACGACGTTTTGCCCAAGCTTGACGAAGTAGCGACGAGAGTCGAAACGCTTGAATACGTCGAAAAGGCGCTCGCCGATATTATCACGATGATAGAGGAGAACGATTATAAGGCGCTTGTGGATACGCTTGCGGAAAAGACGGAAGAGAGCGTAGCCGCGCACACCCGTCAAATCCTCGACGCCGTAGCGACGATTCCCACGGATAACGTAGATTATAACCGTATCGTAGACGAAGTAGGCGATAAGGTTATCGAACTTTTGAGCGAAGTCGTTTCCCAAGAAGCAGAGCCCGTTCCCGCGCAACCCGTAGACGCGAAAGTCGATTACGATAAGCTTATTTACGGCACGGCGGAGAAAGTGGTGGAATCGCTTCCCTATCCCGAGAAGGTAGATTATCGCCGTATCAACGACAGCTTTGAAAAAGCGGCGGAGAAATTACAACCTACGGTTGGTGAGGACGTAATCGCAAACGCCGTAGCGTTGGCAGTAGAAAAGGCGATGGCGGCGATTGATATCGAAGCGATTGCAACGGCGGTAGCGGCAAAGATTGAAATCCCCGTCGTAGAACCCGAAACGATTGACTACGAACGTCTTGCGGATATGGTAGCGGACAGAATCGCGGCGAAGAACGCAGAACAAGTTGCGGAAGTCGTCGTAGACGAAGAGGGGGCAGAAAAGATTGCCGCTATTGTAGCGGAGAAAATCCAACTTCCCACGCCTGCCGCGGACATCGATTACGAACGTATTGCGGCTATCGTAGACGAAAAGTTATCCACCGAAGCA
>JAZRBK010000293.1:0-2832 GCA_045635025.1 Candidatus Scatosoma sp. | reverse complement strand
GCCCTTTACCTGTTCGGGAACATCACGCCATAGGCGTGCATATCATCAATGCACAGATTTGCTTCGTTACTCCTTGCTTTGTTGACTTCACTTCGTAAAAACGATTATCAATCGTTTTATACTCGTTCACCCAGTTCGGGGAGCCAAGCACCGCATTTGCGGTGCTTTTTTTGTTTTACATAGTGGGTGCGACGAACTTAAAATATGTGACATCATGATTAACAGTCATGCGCTCTACCACAACTTAGCTCTCGACGATAAGCCAAGAAAAAAGACCGTTATGATGGGTTCAGTTCATTTAACGGTCTTTTTTTATTTTCTAGAATAGATTAATTCCGCTGCAATTTTCGTATATAATCTTTTGGGGAACAACCATAGTATTTTTTGAAATTCAAAAAGTATTGCTGCGGACTGTTGAAGCCTACGTTCAAATAAAGGCTGGAAACGTTGTGCTTGTTTAAAAATGAGAGAGATTTTCTTACACGGATAAAATTTACGTATTGGGATAATCCCGTCTTGAAAAGCTTTTTAAAGAGCACGGAAAAATAGTTTTTTGAATATCCAAAATGCTCGGATATGGATGCGAGCGTGATGTTTTCCGAATAATTGTTTTCAATATATTCAGCGATTTCATAGGTTAGAGATTTTTCGCCCAAACCTTTAGCGGGGAGAAATTTTACTCGGTCAACAAAAATTCCTAAAAGGTGATTGATAATTCCCGTAAATAAAATTTCATTTTGCGGAGTTTGCAGTTGGGCAATCAAATCTGCGATTTTTCCGTTTTCATCCTTAATTATATAGGTTTCTGGGACTTTATTCTGGCAAAAGCTGTCGAATTTTTCACAGTATTTCGTCGTAGCGGTGACAACGTATTGCGAGGAATTTTCAGAAGCGGGAAATTGATGCACAAGGTAGGGAGGGCAGAATAATACTTCGCCTGCTTGAAGCTCGTGCCTTTTGCCGTCTAAAAAGACCGTTTTTGTGCCGGTAATTACATACATTATTTGCACGGCACGGTGAAAGTGCGCAAGACAGTAGTTGTCGCCGTCGGAAAAATACAGTTCGTTGTCGCGTATTGTTTCAAAAAACATAAAACACCTTAATATTTATGATAAAATTAGTAATAAAAAGCAATAATTCTAGTATATTTATGATACTATATATTTATAGAAAAGTCAACCGAAAGGAGCATAAATTATGTTAAATCAACATTTGGTTGTAAAAACTTATCCAAAGGCAGCGCCTAACAACATCGTCGTATGGAAAAATTATCGTATTACGGTGTTAGGTGATCAATTATTCCGAATTGAGCACAACAGTGAAAAAGCTTTTCGCGACGAGGCGACACAAACCGTCTGGTATCGAAATATGCCCGAGCAGAGCTATGCTATAGAGGAAAACAATAGCTTTTTGCTTGTGAAAACGAAATCGTGTGAATTGAAGATACTTGAAAAACGAGCAGATTGCCGTATCCGCTTGAATGGCGGTGATTGGAAAAGGATTTCTAACGATGGCAATTTAAAAGGAACGTATAGAACACTCGATTGCTGTGATGGCAATTCTCACCAAAAGACTTCTTCCATTTTTGATTATACCGAGCGTCCCTATCCGATAAAGCTTGGTACGGGCGTTTGTTCCGCGTCGGGCATCGCCGTTTTTGACGACGCAAATTCTTTAACTCTTTCAGAGAATGGCGAGGTTTTGTCAAAGAGAGGCTCGGGGAGCGACGAGTATGTCTTTGCTTTCGGAAATGATTATAGAGAGGCGATAAAAGCGCTTTATAAAATTACGGGAAATACGCCGATTGTGCCGCGTTTTGCGCTGGGAAATTGGTGGAGCAGATATTACGTATATACACAGGAGGAATATCTTCGCCTCTTAAATCGTTTCGAGGAGCGCAAAATTCCTTTATCTGTTGCAACGATAGATATGGATTGGCATTATTCCACGAAGATGGAAGAGGATCTGCATATCGAAGCACTTGGCAGAAATACGCCGTTTTATGGCGGAAACAATGGTTGGACGGGGTATAGCTGGAACAAACGTCTTTTCCCTGATTATAAAGCTCTGCTTAAGGAAATTAAAGAAAAGGGCTTAAAAATTACATTGAATTTACACCCTGCGGGCGGCGTTAGATGGTGGGAGGATCAATATGAAGACATGGCGCTTGCGCTTGGAAAAGATCCCACAACGCTGGAGAAAATTCCGTTTGACGTTTCGAGTCCCGAGTTTATCAACGCCTATTTTTCCGTTCTGCATAAACCGTTTGAGGAGGACGGCGTTGGTTTTTGGTGGATTGATTGGCAGCAGGGTACGCAATCGAGTGTAGAAGGATTAGATCCGCTATGGGCGTTAAATCACTATCATTATCTTGATAATGCGCTTAATCATACAGCTCCGTTGATTTTGTCCCGCTATGCAGGTGTCGGCTCTCACCGCTATCCGCTCGGTTTTTCAGGCGACACGTTCATTACGTGGAAAACACTTGAATATTTACCTTATTTCACTCTTACCGCAAGCAACGTGGGATATACGTGGTGGAGTCACGATATCGGCGGACATATGTTTGGCGAAAAGAACGACGAGCTGTACGTTCGCCACGTGCAGTTTGGAGTGATGAGCCCGATTAACCGTTTGCATTCGTCTAGCGCTGTCACAATGACGAAGGAGCCTTGGTATTATAAAAACGGCGCGGGAGAAATTGCACAGCAATGGCTTCGTTTCAGACATCAGCTGATTCCGTATTTATATTCCGCATCGCGCAAGACAAATCAAGAAGGGATTGCGTTGGTTGAGCCTTTGTACTACGAGTGGGATTGTCCGCAAGCGTAC
>JAZRBK010000292.1:0-2184 GCA_045635025.1 Candidatus Scatosoma sp. | reverse complement strand
GCAAAAGATTAATTCTCTTGTCCTTTTCGCTAATCCCCGACAACTGGGAGAAGGTTTTTCGGCTCAATACTTCCGCATGCTTGAATTGCACCGTTTGATATTCGCCGTACTCATTCCAGTCAGGATTAAAGGAATCGGTGTCGTTTCCGTAAGCGGTCACGAAACCACGAGCGTTCTCATTGTTGGTTTTGTACAGACATTCCACGTCCACGATGGCGTGTTCTTCCGCTTCTACGGGAATCATAACGTACAACTCCCGTTCCGTAGAGTCGTTGTTTCTATCCCCCACGATGCACTCAAAATCCCAGTATTCCCACTCGACGGGGGACTGCATAAAGTTCTTCACCACTGGGATGAAAACGTTCTCAACTACGCGAGTGATACCGTACTGAATAATGCGATTGTACAGCGCCTTGTTCTTTCTTGCCCACTCTGCTTTTTCCTCGTCGTCGGCAGTCTTCATCGCTTCCTTCATCAAGGAATGAATCTCGTAATACTCCACCTGCAACGAGTTCTTATCCACTCTGCGAATCTCACCGCCTCGAGCCTTTGCCTTCGCCTTCGCGAACAGCTCCCGAGCCTTGTCGATGAAGGTATAATCAACCTTTCCGTTTTTGTCACGTTTTATGGGAATTACCTGATGAGGCTGCGACCAACAGTTAAACTTCGTCTTATCGCTTACCGATTCCGACAAAAGAATGAATTGATAGATATTCTCCCAACCGTCACCATAGTAACCTTCGAGGAACTCCGTCAAGTGTTTTTCGTATTCTTCCGCACCCATGTACGGATTGAACATCACTTTTGCCAAAAGATATATCTTCAAATCATCAAAATCACTAGCATCCGTCTGCCCGTTGATAAATATCCCCTTTACGCTATGATCAACGTAGTAACGCATATCTTCGCGAAGAGTATGCAAGATGGGATAAATGGCATTCGTCGTCACGTAATCATAGGGATAATCCCAAATATAGATTTTATCGGTGATTGCAGAAAGCTCGTTGATACGCTTCATATAATCGACAGGCTTCGGAAGTCCCGCCGCAACCCCTTCCTCCAAGGTTAGACCTGCAACGTCCTTCGAGGCGCACACACGAATGATTACGTTCTCTTCTGGCTTGACGATTTCAGGCGGTTGTTTTACGTCTGCGTAGGATATGGTGTCAAGCTTCACGTCAGGATAGACGGCTCTTACTCTTTTTGCTATTTCGTTCACAAAATAGAGCATTCTATCCGTCTTGTTCCCCTTACCGCCAAACAGCCCTTGACATTTCTCGCAGTTGCAATCGCTATCCTCAACGTCGTTGATAGAGAGGGATACGAGCTTCGGGGCGGTTTCCTTCTTCAACATTTCCAAAATGTTTGCCGTCACAACCTCATGCATTTCAACGTTGGAATAGCAAAGGGATATAGGCGAACGATGCCCTGCTTTATCTAAAGCAAAATATTCGGGATGGTCGTAGAAATACTTGTCGGGAGAGCAGAACAGCGAATAGGTATGTACAAGCCCTGCAAATCCACCCGCAAAGCCTACGCCGTAGCCGTCTTCTTCGCGGAGCTTTCTAACGAACGAGCCGTTGATCTTGCTCTTGACGGAAAAGTCCACGTCAAAAATATCCCAATGGCAAAGCTCCCTGTATTCAAACGGCGGATTAAACCTTCTATTCAGCTCGCCAATCTCGATTTTTTCTTTATAGAGTACTCTCTCGCAGGTTGCAGAGAAGAAACGCACGCCTAAATATTCTTCAATGAAGGTATACACACCGTATAAAATCCCTCGCACACCGCCGTTGATAAGAAGATTGCCGTCCTTGAGTTTGATTTCGTACTCATCCTCGCCGTAATCTTCACCCATCGTCACGTCGTAATTTCTCGTAACGCCACCGATGGCTATTTCCTTTTCGGTATGCACCGAATAAATATCGTAAATAATCGGCAGCGTAACGTCCGTAAGCATCGCTACGTATTTTTGAAAAATCTTCGCCGCTTTCTCCGTGGTGGCAGGCATAACGCCGGCAGCGCGCAAATCGCCTTTGCTGTGAACGACGATGTTAAACTCCTCAATATTTCTACCGCCTAAGTAGATTGTTGTAAGCTCTTGACCGATTCTTAAAAACTTACTCATGCTTTCTTCTCCATAAAATACCTTTTTTATTAATTATTCTTCCTCTTCAGGCATAT
>JAZRBK010000291.1:0-22699 GCA_045635025.1 Candidatus Scatosoma sp. | reverse complement strand
GACGCGCTTCCCCACTCCATCGTTAAGTGGAAAGCACCTAAAGAAGCTTACGCTATGGTAAACGAAATTGCAAAGGGCGCTTACAAGGGCAGAACGATGTACGTGATTCCCTATTCGATGGGCGTAGTGGGTTCGCCTTTCTCCAAAATCGGTATTGAAATTACCGACTCCATCTACGTTGTTTTGAATATGATGATTATGACGCGCGTAGGGAAAATGTGTCTTGACCAACTCGGCGAAAACGGCGATTTCGTAAAGGGCTTCCACGCGAAATGCAACGTTGACCCCGAAAAGAGATATATTATGCACTTCCCCGAAGATAACACGATTATCTCCGTGAACTCCGCTTACGGCGGCAACGTACTTTTGGGTAAAAAGTGCTTCGCGCTCCGTATCGCGACCAACCTCGGTAAGAAAGAGGGTTGGATGGCAGAGCATATGCTTATCCTCGGCGTAAAACGTCCTCAGGACAAGGAAATCAAATACGTAGCGGCGGCATTCCCTTCCGCTTGCGGTAAGACCAACCTTGCAATGCTCATTCCTCCTAAGCAATATCTTGACGCGGGTTACGAAGTACAATGCGTAGGCGACGATATCGCTTGGGTTCGCGTAGGCGAGGACGGAAGATTGTGGGCTTCTAACCCCGAAAACGGCTTCTTCGGCGTACCGCCGGGTACGAACGAAAAATCGAACCCCAACGCTTTGGCGGCTACGATGAAAGGTACGATTTTCACCAACGTAGCTATCAATCCCGAAGACAACACCGTTTGGTGGGAAAAGCTTACCAAGCAAGCTCCCGCAAACCTTATCGACTGGACGGGTAAGCCTTGGACGCCTGATTGCGGACGGAATGCGGCGCATCCGAACTCCCGTTTCACCGCCCCCGCAGAGAACTGCCCTTGCATCTCGCCTGAGTTCAACTCTAAGGCAGGCGTACCTCTTTCCGCTATCATCTTTGGTGGCAGACGTGCAACGACGACTCCGCTCGTATATCAATCCCGCGATTGGAATCACGGTACGTTCGTAGGTACGATTATGTCCTCCGAAACGACGGCGGCGGCTACGGGCGCAGTAGGCGTGCTTCGCCACGACCCGATGGCTATGAAACCTTTCATGGGTTACTCGGTTGACCAATATTTCCAACATTGGATTAATATGGGTGCAAAGGTTGAAGAAAGCAAGCAACCTAAGATTTTCAACGTAAACTGGTTCCGTCAAGACGAAAACGGCAACTTCATGTGGCCGGGCTTTGGCGACAATATGCGCGTGCTCGACTGGATTTTGGACCGTTGCGAAGGCAAAGTAGACGCTCGTGAAACGGCTATCGGTTACCTTCCTTACGCAAAAGATATCAACATCGAAAACTGTGATATCGATGCGGCTACGCTCGATAAGCTTTTGGAAGTTGACAAGCAGCGTTGGGCAGCGGAAGCGGAAGAAATTACCGCGTACTACGCAGAAAACTTCGGCGATAAGATGCCCGAAGAAATTATGGAAAACCTCGCTATCTTGAAAGCAAACTGCGCGAAATAATCGCGTAAAATCGGCAACCCCGCATTCTTGCGGGGTTGTTGTTTTATGCGCTCGGTTTTGATAAAAACGTATTCTTTAATAAAACGTATCACGGAGGCGGAACAATGAAAAAAGTGCTTGTATTATCAGGTAGCCCGAGAAAGGGCGGAAACTCGGACATTTTATGCGACGAGTTCATAAAAGGCGCACGCAAAAACGGCAATGACGTGGAAAAAATCTTCGTTGCGGAAAAGAAGATTTCCCCTTGCACGGGTTGCTATTTTTGTAAAAATCACGGGGGCAGGTGCGCGTTCAACGACGACATGGTGGATATTTTACAAAAGATTATCGACTGCGACGTGCTCGTTTTGTCTACGCCCGTATACTTCTATTCTATGTGCGCGCAACTGAAAATGCTCATCGACAGAACGGTTGCCCGTTGGACGGAAATTGCCAATAAAGACCTCTATTACATAATGACGGCTGCCGATGACGAGGAAAATACGATGGACGGAACGCTCGCTTCTTTGCACGGTTTTGCGATGTGTATCGACGGTTATGAGGAAAAGGGTATCCTCTACGGCAAAGGCGTGTACGAAAAAGGTGCTGTGCTCGCTCGTCCCGAACTTTTACAAATCGCTCGCGAAATGGGCGAAAGCGTGTAACCGCTTTTTGATAATTGTAAAGAGTCGCAGGAAAATACACACAATACACAATACGAAACACAATAGATACAATAACACGAAAAAATACGGATACGTATATTTTGGACGGAAAACCGTTTGCAATAGTTTTAGCGTTTGCAAACGGTTTTTTATTGCGCTCGCGGCTATTAAAAAAGCCAAAACCCCTAAAAAACAGTAAAAAGCGAAATATTACCAAAAAAAACCGAAAGAAAAACAAAAAAAACGGTGCTTATTGCTTGACAACGGGAATGATTAAGTATTATAATAAAAGGCGTGTAGTTTAAGAAAAATCCGCGCGTTTTTTGGTGTGGAATAATATAATAAAAGAGGAGCTCTATGAAGACGGCTCTGTTTGGAGGTGGATAAAAATGTATACGACGGAAAATCTTTTCGACTTAACGAAGAGTAAAGCGGGGGAATATTTACGGGCGTTCCCGCAACCTTGGGAAGCGTTAGCGGGTATAAGCGAATGGATTTGCGCGCTGGGGGAAACGCTCGACAAAGAAGAATATCAAGAAATTGCGCCCAAAGTTTGGGTACATAGACAGGCGAAAATTGCCCCGACGGCGTATTTGGGTGCTCCGTGTATTATCGGCGCAGGGACGGAGGTGCGGCATTGCGCGTTTGTGCGCGGTAGTGCGTTCGTGGGGGAAAATTGCGTCGTTGGGAACTCGGTCGAGCTCAAAAACGTCATTCTTTTCGACGGAGTACAAGTGCCCCATTACAACTACGTGGGGGACAGTATTTTGGGGTTCAAGGCGCACATGGGTGCGGGCTCGATTACCTCGAACGTGAAATCGGACAAATCGCCTGTCGTGATAAAAAGCGAAAACGAAGCGTGTAGTACGCAGAGAAAAAAGGTAGGGGCGTTCGTCGGGGATTTTGCGGAAATCGGGTGTAACAGCGTGCTTAATCCCGGTACGGTAATAGGGAAAAACGCACAGATTTATCCTCTTTCCTGCGTGCGTGGAACGGTAAAAGAAAACTGTATTTATAAGCGGCAAGGCGAGGTTGTAGAAAAGCGTTAAGCGGCGGGAAAAGTTAAAAATAAAGGAAAAAAGGAGCAAGGAAAAATGGGAAAATATTTCGGTACGGACGGGTTTCGCGGCGAAGCGAATAAAAATCTTACGGCAGAACACGCGTTTAAGGTAGGGCGGTTTCTCGGGTGGTATTTGACGGAAAAGAAAAAACGCGCGGGCAGCAGCGAGCGCGCAAAAATCGTTATCGGTAAGGACACGCGTAGGTCGGGGTATATGTTCGAATACACGCTTTCGGGCGGGATTGTTTCTTCGGGCGCGGACGCTTATCTTTTGCACGTAACCACGACTCCTTCGGTAGCGTACGTGGTGAAAACGGACGGGTTCGATTGCGGCGTTATGATTTCTGCCAGCCATAACCCCTTTTATGATAACGGGATAAAATTGTTCAGCGAAACGGGCGAAAAAATGGACGAGGAAACGATTGCGCTCCTTGAAAAGTATTTAGACGGCAGCGTAGAGGCTTTTGGGGAAATGCGGACGGACGTTCCCTATGCCACGGGCGCGGCGATTGGCAGAACGGTCGATTACGTCGCGGGGCGTAACCGTTACGTGGGATATTTGATTTCGCTCGGCGTATACTCTTTCAAGAATTGGAAAATAGGGCTCGACTGTGCGAACGGCAGTGCTTGGACGATAGCCAAAAGTGTATTCGACGCGCTCGGAGCAAAGACGTACGTAATGGGCGCAGAGCCCAACGGCGTGAACGTCAACGAGGGTGTCGGTTCGACGCATATCGAGGCGTTACAGGCGTTTGTGCGGGAGAACGGGTTGGACGTCGGGTTTGCGTACGACGGCGATGCCGACCGTTGCCTTTGCGTAGACGAAAACGGAGAGGTTGTAGACGGCGATAAGATTTTATACCTTTACGCGACGTATATGAAAGAGCGTGGTGCTCTGCCGAGCAATACCGTCGTGGCAACCGTAATGTCTAATTTCGGATTCTTCAAAGCGCTCGACGAGGCGGGGATTCGTTATGAAAAAACGGCGGTCGGGGATAAATACGTGTACGAAAATATGAGTGCAAACGGACATTCGCTCGGTGGGGAGCAGTCGGGGCATATTATTTTTTCCAAATACGCAACGACGGGCGACGGCGTTTTGACGAGTCTTAAAGTTATGCAAGCGATGATAGATAAAAAGAAAAAATTATCCGAGCTCGCCGCGCCGATGGTGCGTTATCCGCAAGTGCTCAAAAACGTGCGCGTAAAAGACAAAGCCGCGGCAAGAACGGACGAGGACGTCTGCGCGGCAGTCAAAAAAGTGGAAGCTAAGCTTTTAGATAAGGGCAGGATTTTACTTCGGGAATCGGGCACAGAACCCGTCCTCCGTGTAATGGTCGAGGCGGAAAGCTCAGAGCTTTGCGAACGTTACGTAGAAGAAGTTGTAAAAGTCATTTTAGCCAAGGGGCACGGCGTAACCGCCGAATAAGCAGATAAACATAGACAGATAAATATACGCAGATAAACAATCGAATATGGTAAAACGATAACCGCCTTAGAAACTTGCGTCTCTAAGGCGGTTACCTATATGATAAGGGGGAAAATGATGAGCTGTTTTACGTGTTCGGTTGTCCCCAACCGATTTACAAATATATTTTACCATTCCTGCGCGAAAAAGTAAAGAAAATAATATAAAAAAATATTTTTTGTCAAAAAGGAATAAGAGATTACAAAAAATGTGATTTTTTAACATTTTACAACAAAAAAGTGTGAATATGCTAAATAATCACAAAAAACGGCAGAAAAAGCAACCAAAAACCGTTCCGACAAAGTAAGAAAAGAGTGCGATGGCAAGGGCGAGTGAAAGTTTTTTTCGTTTTAAGCCTGCGAAATAGACCGCGCCGATATAAAAAACGGTGTCGCTAATTCCGTACAAAACGCAGGCGCAACGGGCGATATAACTATCTACGCCGTAAGTGTTCAAGATATCGGAAAGGACGGCAATAGAGCCGCTCCCCGAAAGCGGTTTAATAAGTAGCAGGGGCGCGATTTCTTCGGGTACGCCGATAAACGAAAAGACGGGGGAAAGCGCGTTTGACAGCCACGCTTCTAAGCCGCTTATCTCGAAAAGCTTCGTCAGCATCGTTACGGCGGCGATATAGGGAAAAATCGAAACGATAAGGGGAATCGCGCCTTTTACTCCCTCGGCAAACGTATCGTAAACGCGTACCTTTTTCAAAAGTGCGAAGAGAAAGGTCGCAAAAAAAATTAAGGGGATTATAAGGGCTAAAATATAGTTCGTCAAATACCTGCCCCCCTCGTTTTACGGATTTTAGCGGGGGATTGCTCTCTTGTTTTTAACGAAATACCGCGTTTAGGCGGGATAAGAAGCCGTACGAGCGTTCCGCCGAGCAAGGTGGTTAGAATGGTGCAAAAAATAGTGGGTAAAATAACGTCGGCGGGGGATGCGCTATGCAATGCCACGCGAATTCCGATAATCGAAGTAGGGATAAGTTGCAAGGACGTGGCGTTGAGCACGAAGAACATACTCGACGCGTATTCGGCGTGTTCGCTTTTGTCGAGCAGACGGGCGGCTTGGATTCCGTACGGCGTCGCCGCGCCTGAAATGCCTAAAAAATTAACGGAAAGGTTCATACAAACGGCGTCGAGCGTTGCCGTATCCTCCGTTTTGAACAGCCTTTTTGCAAGCGGGCGTAAAAGTTTCGATACGCCGCGCGACACGCCGCATGCTTCCCAAACTTTCATAAGCCCGAGCCATACCGAATACGTAGCTACGAGCGAAAGACAAAGCGTAGCCGCTCTCGACCCGCCGTCAAGCAAGGAGGAGAGAAAGTTTTCGGGTGAAAGGAAGAGTAAAATCCCCGTGGAAATAAGGAAAATCATACCAAAAAGTGCGTTCATATCAATACTATATGCCTAATTTCTCCGTAAAATGATTGCGCGAGGCGAGTTTTCGCGGCTCGACGGGGTGTAAACGGTTTACTTTTCATAAGAAAAGTAGTATAATAGCTCTTGAAAACAAAGCCAATGCAAAGGAGATAGCGATATGGCAAAGAAACCTTACTATATCACGACGGCAATCGCGTACACCTCGGGGAAACCGCATATCGGGAACACGTACGAGGCGGTGCTCGCCGACGCAATCGCGCGGTTCAAGCGCAAAGAGGGCTACGACGTATTTTTCCAAACGGGTACGGACGAGCACGGACAAAAAATACAGGAAAAAGCGGAAGCGGCAGGGGTTAGTCCCCAAACGTTCGTGGACGGCGTAGCGAAACAAATCCAAGGTATTTGGGATTTGGTGGACACGTCTTACGATAAGTTTATGCGTACGACGGACGAATACCACGCGAAACAGGTCGCGAAAATGTTCAAAAAGTTCTACGACCAAGGGGATATTTATAAGAGCTATTACGAGGGAATGTACTGTACTCCTTGTGAATCGTTCTGGACGGAAAGCCAGCTCGTAGACGGCAAATGCCCCGACTGCGGACGGGAAGTGAAACCCGCGAAAGAGGAAGCGTATTTCTTCAAAATGGGCAAGTACGCCGACCGCTTGATTGAACATATCCAAAAACATCCCGAATTCATTCAACCCGTTTCGAGGAAGAATGAAATGATGAATAACTTCCTTTTGAAAGGTTTGCAGGATTTGTGCGTATCCCGTACTTCGTTCACGTGGGGGATTCCCGTTGATTTCGACCCGAAACACGTTACGTACGTTTGGATGGACGCGCTTTCTAACTATATCACGGGTATCGGTTACGACGTGGACGGGCAACACGGCGAGAACTTCGAAAAATATTGGCCCGCCGATTTACACCTCATCGGGAAAGATATTCTCCGTTTCCACACCATTTATTGGCCGATTTTCTTAATGGCGCTCGGATTGCCGTTGCCGAAACAGGTTTTCGGACATCCTTGGCTGTTGCAAGGGGACGGTAAAATGAGCAAATCCAAGGGCAACGTGATTTACGCGGACGATTTGGCTCGGCTGTTCGGCGTGGATGCGGTACGTTATTTCGTGCTCCACGAAATGCCGTTCGACAACGACGGGCAGATTACTTGGGAACTCGTTTGCGAACGGTTTAACACCGACCTTGCCAACGTGCTTGGAAACCTCGTTTCCCGTACGATAGCGATGATTGGGAAATATTTCGGCGGCGTAGTCGTAGCCTCGAAAACGGAAAACGAACAAGACCCCGATACGGAGTTCAAAACTACCGTAACCGCCGTAGCGGAGAAAGTGCGCGCGAAAGCGGACGAGCTGCGTATTGCAGACGCACTCACGGAGATTTTTAACCTCTTCCGCCGCGCGAACAAATATATCGACGAAACGATGCCTTGGGCGCTTGCCAAAGACGAGAGCAAAAAAGACCGCCTTAACGACGTGCTTTATAACCTTGCACAGGCAATTCAAATCGGTGCGTCCCTGCTCGATAGCTTTATGCCTACGACGAGCGAAAAAATCTTGTCGGCATTCGGCGGGGTAAGCAGAACGCTGGAAGATTGTAATAAGTTCGCGCTCGAACAAGAGGTGCGCGCAAATCCCATTCCGCCGTTGTTTGCGAGAATGGATTTCAAGGCGTTAGAACCCGAAATTGAAAAGATAAGAGAAGCGCAGTTGGCGGCGCTCGGCGCGGACACGGGTGCTTCGTCTGAGGAAAAACAGGAGAAAAAAACGCAGGAGAATAAGAAGATGGAAGAGAAGAAGGCAGAGGTAAAAAAAGAAGAAAAAGAAGCGGAAAAAGTGCCTGAAATCACGATTGACGATTTTGTAAAAGTACAGCTCCGTGTGGGCGAGATTATCGCCTGTGAAAAGGTGGAAAAATCTTCGAAGCTCTTGCACGAAACGGTAAAGTTCGGCGATGAAATCCGCTCTATCGTATCGGGCATTTCTAAGCACTACTCGCCCGAGGAAATGGTGGGGAAAAAGGTGGTGTTCGTTACCAACCTCGCGCCGAGAAAAGTGTGCGGAATCTTATCCGAGGGTATGATTCTCGCGGCGGAGGACGAAAACGGAACGCTCTCGCTCATCGTGCCCGATAAAGATATCCAAAGCGGCGCAAACTTAGGGTAAGAAAATGTATATCGACGTGCATTGCCATCTGACGGGCGACGAGTTCGACGGGGTCGGCGGTATCGAGAGTGTGTTGGCGCGCGCAAAAGAAGCGGGGGTAGAACGCATCGTTTGTTCGGGTTACGATTTGGACTCGTCAAAGGCGGCGGCTCAGCTTGCCGCTTCGCATCGCGAAGTGTATTTTACCGCAGGCTTCCACCCGAGCGAGCTTGGAAAATACAAAGGCGGCGATTTGGAAGAACTTAAAAACCTTTGCCAAGCGGATAAATGCGTGGCTGTCGGGGAAATCGGGCTTGATTACCATTTCGAAGATAACCCCGCGCCTGATTTTCAAAAGGAGCTTTTTATCAAGCAACTTTTCTTAGCGGACGAGTTAGGGCTTCCCGTCGTTTTGCACAGCCGCGACGCGGCGAGTGAAACGCTGGATATTTTAACGGCGCACGCTTCCCTTTTAAGTCGGGGCGGATTGATGCATTGTTATTCCTATTCCCCTGAAATGGCGGAACGTTACGAGAAACTCGGACTGTATTTTTCGTTCGGCGGACCGATTACGTTTAAGAACTCGAAAAAAGCGCAGGAAAGCGTTCAACGCATACCTGCCTACCGCATTTTATCGGAAACGGACTGTCCGTATCTCACGCCCGTGCCCTTTCGGGGAAGCTTTCCCAACGAACCGAAGAACGTCGTATACGCTGTGGAAAAGCTCGCTGAACTAAAAGGGGTGTCGATAGAAGAGATGCGAGCGCAGATTGAAGAGAACGCGAAAAAACTGTTTTTCAAGCTTGGATAAAACTCGGCGAAAAAACGGTATATTCTAAATAGAAGTAAAATTATAAATTAGGAAAGGATTATGGAAGAGAATAAGAAAGTGCCTATGCAAAACGCAGGACAAAACGGACAAAATTCCCAAAACGCACAAAGTCAAAACGTTCAAAACGGACAAGGCGGTCCTCGTCATCGCCGTCGCAAGAAAAAGCACGGCAACGGCGGCGGGCAAAACACGCAAAACGGGCAAAAGCAGCACAACCAAAACAATCAGAATAACCAAAAGCAAAAGCAAAAAAATAAAGGGCAAAACACGCAAAGTAACGCGAATACGCAAAACGAGAACCGCAAAGACACCTACGTATATACGTTGGACGGGAATCTTTATATCAATCTTACGAACAAGTGCTCCAACGGTTGTGATTTCTGTGTTCGCAACGAAAGGGCGAGCTATTACGGCAACTATTTGTGGCTGAAAAACGGCGACCCTACGCCCGAAAAGGTAATTTCCGCGGCGAACGGGTTTGGCGATATTACCCGTTTCAAAGAAGTCGTATTCTGCGGGTTTGGAGAACCGACGTATCGCGTTAGCGAAATGGTAACGCTCTGCGATTATTTCCATTCCAAGGGCTTAAAAACCCGTCTCAACACCAACGGACAAGGCAATCTTATCAATAAGCGGGACATCGTGCCCGAACTCAAAGACAAGCTGGATTTGGTGAACGTTTCTCTCAACGCTTCTTGCGCGGAGAAATATCAACCGATTTGCCGTTCGCAGTTTGGAGAAAGCGGCTTTACTGCGCTCGTGGATTTTGCAAAATCCTGCCGCAAAGCGGGGATACCTTGCCGTTTTTCTATCGTCGACTGTATCGGCGAGGAAGAGGTAGAGGCTTGTAAACGCCTTGCCGAAAGCGTGAAAGTGCCTCTTTATATTCGTAAATATATCACCGATTCCTAAGCGTTAGCGGGGATTGAAGAAAGGAGATTGCAAGAAAGTATGCAGGATTTACGCGGGATTTTACAAAAACACGGATTTTCGTTCAAAAAGCAGTTCGGGCAGAACTTCATTTCGGACGTGAACCTGTTATCCTCTATCGTGGAGGCTTCGGGCATAGACGGGGAAACGACCGTCGTGGAAATCGGTTGCGGAGCAGGTACGCTAACGCGCGCGATTGCCGAGCGGGCGAAAAAGGTGTACGCGTTCGATATCGATAAAGATTTGCAACCTGTGCTCGCGGAAACGCTTGCGGGTTTGGAAAACGTAGAGGTTATCTTCCGCGATTTTAATAAAATCGACCTCAAAGCGTTCGAGGAGGAAATCGGGAACTATACCGTCGTCGCGAACTTACCGTACTACATCACGACGCCACTTGTAACCAAGCTCTTGGAAGAGGGCGAAAAGGTGCAAGGGCTCTCGATTATGGTACAGGAAGAGGTTGCCGAGCGGTTCTGCGCGAAAGAAGACACGCCCGAGTACGGCTCGATTACGGCGGCGATAGCCCTTAAAGGCAGCGCGAAAATCGTGAAACGGGTATCGAGGAATCTCTTTTATCCCCGTCCGAACGTCGATTCGGCGGTCGTGAAGATTACTTTTGAGAGGGATAGGATTTCCGTGAAAAACGAAAAGGCATATCGCTTAGCCGTGAAGTGCGCCTTCCTCAACCGTAGAAAAACGCTTGAAAATAACCTCGTGAACTTCTTCAAAGTTTCCCGTGAAACAGCTAAGAAGATTTTAAGGGAGGCAAACGTAGACGAAAAGGCGCGCGGAGAAACGCTCTCGCCTAAACGGCTTGCCTTGCTTGCCGATACGCTTGTGGATAACGGCGTTGTGTAAGGGTAATCAAACCCCGTAGCCTTGTTTGGCTACGGGGTTTTTGACTTCATTGTGGATATTTTTACGGTAGGTTTTTTATCGAGGTTGCTTTTATTACGGATATTTTTATAAGCGGGATAGGATTTCCTTTTTCTTTTCCTCGAACTCTTCTTCCGTGAGAACGCCCTCGTCGTAAAGTCTTTTCAAATCTTCCAAAATCTTTATGCTTTGTGCGCGTTGCTTGGGGGAAGCGTACGTTTCCGCTTGTTTCCGCCACGTAGCGGCTTTATCTGCGAGCCGTTTGAAGATATAACCCTTTTTATAAAGGAGAACGAGTACCGCTCCGATAAGGAGAATGAGGCTCATCCATTGCGAGGGGGTTAAAAGGAGGGTGGCCCCTCTGTCGTCGCCGCGTAAAAACTCCAAGGCAAAGCGAAATACGCCGTAGGAAAAGGCGAACGTTTCAAAAAACTTTCCGCGTAATTTTTTATAGAAAATCATCATAACGGCGAAGAGTAAAAACTCGAAAACCGCTTCGAAAAGCTGGGTAGGGAGCAGCGGAACGCTCCGTCCGTCGGGAGCGGGATAAAGGTGCGCCGCCGCGCTGTGCGCGGGAAAAACCACGCCGAAAACGCTATCCGTCGGACCGCCGAAACAGCACCCGCCGAAAAAACACCCAAGCCGCCCGAATGCGTGCGCGATTACGAGTCCCGGCATAAGTAAATCGAAATAGAAAAGGGCGTTTCCGCGAAGTTTTGGACAGAACTTATGAATAAAGAAAATCGTTGCAGGCACGCCGCCGAGCACGCCGCCCAACCACGTAATTCCGCCGATGACGAGTTTTCCCTCTTCAATCGAATGGAATAAGGAATTGAAGATAAGGGCGCTCGCCCACATCACGATGAGCCCGCCTGCGGATACGAGTAAAAGCTGATTGACGTCGCTGCGTTCTGTTTTTTCGCGTTTTTCGAGTAGGAAAACGGTTACGATAACGAACGCTACCATTCCAATGAACAGCATCAGCGAATACATAGGGATTTTTATGCCGAGAAGGTATAAATAAGGGAACATAGTTTCTCCTGTTTTCTAAGGGCAAAAATGAAAACGCAATCACGAATTAGGCGTACCGCGGAAAGAACGCACGGAATAATAGAAATCTTCCGCATACGGCTCGGTTAAGGTAAAGAGAACTTCGTACGTGTACCCGTCGAAGAAGTTGACGGAACCCTTTTCGAGCGTTCGCGTGCCGACGGTATTTCCGTTTCCGTCCTTGAAATCGAGGAGAAGGGAAATATCGGAAAAACTCTTTTTCATTTGTACGGAGAAAGAGGTTTTTACCTTGTGCGAACCGTTCCGCTCCGTGTAATAATCGGTAACTATCAAGTTAAAATCCGTGTAATCTTCCCCTGCGATAAGGTCCCGTTCTTCGGTTTTTTCACCGACACCGATACAGCCGCTGCCGCCGATGGGAATCGCGGCACATTCCGAGCAAACCTCCTCGCCGCAATTTTGACAAATGGAGGAGCAAGCTTCCGATTGACACCAATTCAAGCAACCGCTCGTACAGGAGGTAAGGCAATCCGCAAGGCTAAAACCGCAGTTATTGTGGCAGTTAGAAACGTCGCAGCTTTCCGTACTGCAATTTTGCGCTTCGCAGCCGTATACACACGTTTCTATGCAATTTGCCGTGCAATCCCCCGCAGGACAATCGCCCGTGTTGCCGAATAATAACGCCGCTCCGATTACCGTAAAGACGAGCGTAAGCACGATGGAACGTTTCACGCTATAACACCTCCTACCTTGTATAGAAAAATTATACCACTTTTTTTATAGCTTGTCAAGGCATACGAGAAAAAACCGCCTTTGCTTAGGCGGTCTTGTCTTTTACGGGGATAGGACGTATGCCAAAAAAAGGCTTGTTCTTCCTCTTTTAACGGGTTCGTTTTATTCGAATTCACTCGGATTTACTCAGTTTTACTCGGTTTACATTCGACGAGCACGCAGTTTTCCGCGCGAACGCGATAGCGGTTTTCCGCCGCGTAGGGCAGGAAGAAATAATCGCCGCGTTTGATTTGTTTGCGGTAATTTTCATTCCCGTCGGCGCGTTCGATAACGCCCGTGCCCGCTACGCAGATATAGACGGCGGGAGCGAAGTCCATTGTAAAATTGTCGCCTAAAAGGGTGTGTCGGTTCACGGCGAAGCAGGGAGTATCGCCGTAGGAAATCAACGATTCCTTTTTATAACCGTCCTGTTCTAACAGCGTTGTGGGTTGTACGCGAGCGCTGTCTTGCGCGCGTTTTCCAAACAGAGAATAATCAATCGCGTCGAGCGCGACGTCCTTGTCAAGTCCTAAAAACTCCTCGCGCGGGTTGAGATGATATTCCCCGCACCAACGTTCGGGTTGAATGGTGAAGTCGGTGGGTTCTTGCACTTCGAGAATGGTACAGCCCTCGCCGATAGCGTGTACGAGCCCCGCGCGAATGAGGAATACGTCGCCGATTTTGGGGGTTATTTGGCAAAGGAGATTGTCGAAAACGGTTTTGTCCGTTTCGCTCGTTTCCTCCAAGCGGGATATTTCCTCTTTCGTCATTTGATTTTTGAAGCCGAAATAGATTTTAGCGTTTTCACGGGTAGCGAGCACGAGCCAAGCTTCCGTTTTTCCGTAATCGCTTTGGAAATGCTTGCGGGAATATTCTTTCGTGGGGTGTACCTGAAAGGGCAAGCGGATAGCGCTGTCCAAGATTTTAACAAGACAGTCGTATTTGCGATTGCCGAGCAGTTCGTTAGGATAAGTTTTGAGTAAATCGTCAAAGAAGAAATCCCCGTCGCGTAGCGCGGAAACGCCGTCCCGTTCCCCGAACGTTTTTTCATTGAGCGCGCGCACGGCAGAGGCTACCCATTCTTCGGGGAAATAGCCGTCGTCGCCGCCAGAGAACTGCTTATCGTAACCGTTTTCGTCGTGGAAAAACGCTTGATAGGGCATACCGCCCGTATATACTCTAAAAACACGGTTACGCTTGAAAAAAATCGGTTGAGAAAGAATAGTTTTCAGTTCCATAAATTACCTCGCTAAAAATTACCTTGTATAACGGATAAACGATTTCAAATCTTTGTTTTCGAGCGTTTCCGCCGCGAGCAGAGCCGCTCCGAACGCCGCTTCTTCTTTGTGTATAGGGATATGCAGTTCTTTGCCGTAGTCCGCTTCTAAAATACGCCGCAAAACAGGATTCAAGCGAATGGCGTTCCCAGCCGCGACGAGATATTTTCTCTCGCCCGTCAAAGGGAGAATAGCGTCGTAAAAGGTTTTCAATTCCCTGCTAATCCCTTTCAGGACGGAGAGCGTAAGCGTTTGTGCCGTGAAGTTATTTTCGGAAAGGTTGGTAATACTCGCCCGCAAAGCAGGGTCGCTACGAGTACCTCTAAATAAGGTCGAGGCGGTAGGCAGGTACGCGTTGAACGCGCTTTCCGCCCACTTACCCATCGTTTCGTAGGTAATTTTTTCCTCACCGTCGAAGAGAGAATTGAAGAAATCTTTCAAAATCTTATAAGAGTGTCCGCCGCACAGAGCGCAGCCAAGCACGAGATACCGCCCCTTAAAATACGGACGGATTTCACAGCCTTTGGGGGGCGTGCAATACGCGGAGGAAATCAAGGAAATCTGACTGCCCGTGCCGATATTTACGATAAAGGAATCGGGGGATTGTTCCGCGCCGTACACCGAGGCTTGGTTATCCCCGATAGCGGTATACACGGACGCGCCGCATTTTGCAACGCCTAATTTTTCCACCGCTTGCGTGGTAGCGGGGAAGAACGATTTTTCCATACCCGCACGCGCAATAGCGGTAAAATCCCAAACGTGATTTTTCAAGTCGTATAATCCAAGCGACGCCGCGTTCGTTTCATTCAAAAGAGGGGATTTTGCGCCCGCAAGTTTCATTGCGATATAATCCCCAATCGTGCAAAAAGCAACTGCATTAGCAGGGATTTGCCGATTTACGGTATCGTAAAATACGCTCGTACTGCCGAACCCCGTTGCCATAGCGTAACCGCTTTTTTCTGATAAAACTTGTGCATAGGTGCTATTTTCGAAGGGGAGATTGCCGCGTTCGTCCTGCCAAGAGAAGAGGGGAGAAACGGCTTCTCCGTTTTTATCGACGTACAAAACGCCGTGCATTTGTCCTGAAACGCCGATACTTTTAATAGGGAAGCGTTTACAAACGTCGTCTAAAATCTCCAAGCAAAGCCCGTAAATCGCTTGCGGATTTTGTAAGCGAGCGCTACCCTCCCGATAACCGAAGCTATTCGTTTTCGTGGCGGTATAGACGATATTGCCCGCGTTATCCAATACGACGGCACAGATAGAAGTCGTGCCGATGTCTAAGCCTAAATACATATTTTAACAACCTCCGCAGGTAGTAGACGACAAATCCAGCCGTTTGATAATATCCTCTTGCACGTCGGGCGAGAGGTTGAGGAAATTGACGAACGTACCGTGAATACGCATAATATAAACGCCGCTCGGCGCGTATTTTTTAGGGTTAGCGAGCACTTTTCTCAAAATCTCGGGGGTAGTAACGTTGACGTAGAGATAGAAAGGCGCATTTTCGTCCTCGGCGGAGAAGAAGAGGGGATTGGTAATTTTTGTCTTAAACTCCAAGCCTTTTTCCTCAAAGCTCGCACCCTTGAAATATTTCGGGTCGAGCCCCAAATGAGAGGCGTAACCGCCGTTAAACTGCATAAAATCAAGCTTAAACGTAGACAGAATACGGAAACCGAGCCCGTTTTCCGCCGTTCCAAACAGGGGGTCTATGCCGTAACCGAGCATTGTGCGCGCCTTTCTTCCGTCGGGCGTAGCGCCTACCCAATAACCATACGTTAAGTGCGTGGTAGGACTGCTCCAATCGGGGCGGAACGGGTTATTAAGGTAATTTTTCCGTGCGCGAACCGCTTGGCTGATTTTCGTTGCGATTTCCGCCGCTTCGTCGTCAACTTCGGCGATATTGTTGCCGAACTTAGGGCAGGAGAGGAGATATTTTTGCAATGCTTCTTCTCCCTCGCCCGTGAAATCGTTTTGGAGTGCAATAAGCAATTTTTCACAGTCTTGGGGGCGGTCTTTTAAGAGGTTATCTATCGCAACGAACGCGTCGGCTACGACGGAAAGTCCGTGAATGAGGCAACCGCTCCCGTTATATTTCGTGCCCTGCTTTTGCACGTCGCGTGCGTCTATGCCCGTCTCGATACCGCCCATAAAGCAGGAGAGGAAAGGTACGCGCAGGTTGGAAAGGGCTATGCTCGCGCCGTTTGCCGCGCCGCACATCTTGTCGATATATTCTTCCGTCTTTTTATAGAAACGTTCCCGAACGGTTGCAAGCAGCTCTTTCGCGTTCGCGGCGTTTTGCCCGTCGGTAAGCCGTTCACCCGTTACGAGCGAGCACCCGTCGTTGAGCACGAGCTCCAAAATCTTTGCAAGGTTGAGCCAACTGTTCGTAGTGTTGCCGTTATCCTTGCCCATAATAAGCGGTTCTTGACAACCCGCCACTGAATAATCGGGCAAATCCGCTTCGTCCACGCCGTTCCGCTGTAAAAGCGGGAATACTGCGTCGTCGTTGAAAAGGGAGGGCGTTAAGCACCCCGGCGTGAAGAAAAATCTGCCCAATTCTTCGTACAGACAATCGGGGGTGTTCTTATGTAACTTTACCGACAAAATCGGTTGCGGGAAGTTCATCGCGTAATACGCGTCGAGGAGGGCGTAGCTCGTGAGATTGGTCAAATCGTTCCCGTCTACGTCCCGCCCGCTGATGAGAATGTTTTGCGAAATCGCCCAACTTCTGCTGCCGACGTTAAAGAATAAGAGGAAATGTTTGAAAAGTCCTGCGGTCTCTTCGCGGGAAAGATTGTCTTTTTGGCGGTAAGGCTCGAAAATCCTGTCCGCGTTCCCCACGGAAAACGCAAAGGGATTGGGCGCTTGCTCTAAACACATAACCGCCCACAAGAGCATAAAGCTTTGAATAGCTTCGAAAAGGGTCTCTGCGCCGTAAGCAGGTACTTTTCCGAGCGCGGAAATCAAACGGTCGAGTTCTGTTTTTCTTTCGGGAGAAGCGGTTTTTTGTTGCGCTTTTGCGAGCTCTATATAACGGCGCGCAAGGATTTTTGCGCCGTCCAAGCTACGGGAGAACGCACGGAGATTTTTCTTTTTACACTCGTTTGTTTCCTGTTGGATAGATTGCTCGATTTCCGCTTGTAAGGCGTTCAAGCCGCGCGCAATCGCCACTCTGAAATCGGGGATAAGATGTCCCGTAACCTGTTCGACAAAATACGCGACTTCTTTCGTGTCCGTTTCCACTTCCTTATATACTTTGGAAAGGGTAGAGACGTAAGGGGTTTGCTCCGACAGTTTCCTTACGCGGTCAATACGCTCGGCGGGAAATTCGTCGTTTGGCTCGATATCGTTAAATACTGCCGTCGGGTCGCAATATCCGCTAAAAGTCGCGAGCTTGAAATTGGGGTTAATGAGCGCGTAACTTTGCGCAAACGCATCCCGTTGCGTACCCGCAAAGACGGCGTGCTCGCTAAGGTTGAGCGGAAGCTTTTCAAGCGCGTAACAAAGCGCCTCCGCGGCAAGCGTTTCCTTATCTAAATCGGCGTGCCCTTGCTCGTAGCCGAGTATGGTTTCCCGCAAAAGAAACCAGCCGTCAAGACGGTTGAGCGCGCGTTCTTCTTTGAAAAGCGCTCTTGCCTGTTCGTCTAATTTTGAACAATCGTAGTGCATAATCGTTTCCATAACAGTAACTCCTTTTCGTTGTTTAATTCGTTTGGTTGTTTGGCTTTTTAACTTGTTGAACTCGTTCGGCTTGTTTGGATTTTTCGGTTTTTTAACTTCTTACCGTTCGCAAATGAAAACTTGCAAATACGTTTTCAAAATAGCGCACCCGCTCGGGGGAAACGAACGCGTCCGTCATTTGATACGGCTTTCCGATTTTCTCCCACTTGTGTTTTCCGTACTCGTGGTAGGGGAGAAACTCGAATGTAGCGTTTTCGGTTGGCAAATCCTTAAAAAAGCGAGCGAAAGCCACAGCGTCGCTCTCTTCCGCGTTGAAGTTGTTGATAAGTACAATGCGGATAGCAACGTGTTTTCCGCTATGCAGATAATCGCGGGTATTTTTTTGGTAATCGCGTACCTGCCCCACCCGTTTTTCCAATTTTTCCCTGTCGTAATGCTTAAAATCGCTGAGAATTAAGTCGATATTCTCAAACAAATCCTCTTCGTAGGGGCAAGTGCCGTTCGTTTCAATCGCGGTATGTATGCCGAGTTTTTTACAACCTTTTAACACGTAACGAAGTGCTTGTTTTTGCATCGTACACTCTCCGCCCGTGAACGTTACGCCGCCCCCGCCAAAGAAGAGCCGTTTACAGCTTTTGATTTCCTCAATCAACCTATCCGCGTCCACGCTTATACCGCCCGTAAAATCCATACCCTCGGGGTTGGAACACCAAGGACAATGCAAATTACAACCCTGTAAATGGATAACGAGCCGATTTCCCGTTCCGTCCTGCGAATAATTAAATCCTTTTTGAAAATAGACGATATCCATATGCGTTTTAACCGATTACGTGCCCCTTGTCTACTTAATAAAACCATTTTACAAAGTAATTATAGCATATTTTCTAAGAATAAGTCAATAGATTTGACAAACTTTTTTTATTATGATACAATAAAATTATGATACGGAAAATCAATGCAGACGTAATGAAACGGAATAACCGTGCGGAAGTGGTGCGGTTAATTCGCAAAGAGCCCCTTTCGCGCATTAAACTTGCGGAGAGAACGGGGCTTACTCGCGCCTCCATTTCTTTTATTTGTGAGGAGCTGTTAAAAGACGGGGTTATCGCAGAGGGGGAGAAAGAACCCTCGATAGGCGGCAGACCCGCGACCGCGCTTTTGCTTAATCCTGCGTTCGGGGTATACGGCGGGGTACATATTACGCGTGTGGAATACGTAGTCGGTGTTTGTGATTTTGCGGGGGAAGTAAAGAAGCAAAAACGGGGCAAGGTAGAGGCGGGCGACCCGACGGCGAGCCTTGCTCGGATACAAAAAGACTTAAAGGAACTTTTAGACGGTGAGAAGAACCTGCTTGGTATCGGCATAACCGCGCCCGGTCCGCTTTGTAAAAAAGAAGGAACGCTTTTGGAAGTACCTAATTTTTCCGCTTGGAAAGGGTTAGCGATACGCGATTATTTTGCGCGGGCGTTTGGTTGCGTTTGCGTGCTCGATAACTATTCCAACGCGCTTGCTTATGCGGAGTATCAAAAAAATCCCGACTGCGGGAATAAGTATTTGGAACTGATTATCGACTCGGGGTTCGGGAGCGCGGTAGCGCACGTCGAGGGCGGTATACGGCTCTTGGAATGTGAGCTTGGGCACACGAGCGTGAATATGCTCGGCAAGCGGTGCGATTGCGGAAACTTCGGTTGCGCGGAACTGTACGTGAACGAACGGACGTATTTCGGTGAAAAACGGGAACAGGCGGACTTTTACGCCGCGCTCGCGAGCGTTTTGGTCAATGCCGTGAACACGTTCGGCGTGGAGAAAGCGGTGTTCGCAGGAGCGGTTACGGGCGACTTTTCGCGGTTCAGCGAAAAAATAGCGTTAGCGCTTAAACAACGGGGGAAAGAGGGCGTGCAAACGCTTAAAACGTCGCTCATAGGCAAAGAGGTGTTCGTCGCGTGTAATTTGCTCACGCAGGAACCGAACGGCGGGGCGGAAGCATAAATACAAGAATACATACCGAAAGGAAGACAGGCAAAAAGATTAAATCACGGAGAAAGGGTATGAAAGGGAAAAAGATTTTGCAAAAACTTGTAAGCGGAGCGTTGTGCGCGGCGCTCGCTTTCAGTTTGTCGGGCTGCTTTCTCTTCGAAAGAGAGGGCTACCCCGTCAGCATTACTTCCATTGAAAAAACGGCGAGGGACGGGCTCGTGGATATCTATACGATTTATTATTCGGACGGCACGACGAGCACGTTTGAGGTGCGAAACGGACAAGATGGTGTGGACGGCACGGACGGAAAAGACGGCGTTGACGGTGAGGACGGAAGAGATAGTACGGTTAGTATCGTGTCCATTCAAAAATCTTCCACGAACGGCTTGGTGGATACGTATACCATTCTCTATTCGGACGATTCCGCGAGCACGTTTACGGTAACCAACGGTGCGGACGGCAAGGGCGTAACGGCAATGGAGCTGTACGAAACGTATAAAGATATTTATAACGACGCGGATATGACGTACGCGGAGTTTTTGACGTTATACTTAACGGACGGCGGGGAGAAAGACGATTCGCAGGTTATCAACGAATGTCTTTTGTCGGTGGCGAAGGTGTATTGCGAATTCGTGGAGTTGGATAAAGATACGGAGGATAAAAACGACACGAAACCCGCCGTGTACACGGGCGCGTCGGTGATTTATCAAATGGACGAAACGTACACGTATTTTTTGACGAATTATCACGTCGTTCACGACGAGGACGCGGTAGGCGAGAAGATTTCCAAGACGATTTACTGTTATTTATACGGTAGCGAGGGCGGGCCGTCCAAAAAGACGGACGATAACGGAAACACCTACGTCGAGTACGGAACGTATTCGATTGCGTGTGAATATATCGGCGGGACGATACAGTACGATTTGGCGATTATCCGCGCGAAGACGTCGGATATTCAAGCAATCAATCCTGCTGTGAAGCCCGTCAAGTTTGCGAAAAATTATCACGTTGGACAATCGGCGTTTACCATCGGTAACCCCAACAGCAACGGGATTAGCGTAACGGAGGGGATTATCAGCGTAGACAACGAGTTTATTAAGCTGAGTATCGACGGCACGGAGCGCTCATACCGTTCAATAAGAATGGACACGGCACTTTACGGTGGCAATTCGGGCGGCGGGCTCTTTAACGGCAAAGGGGAGCTTATCGGTATATCCAATGCAGGGAACAAGACCGACCAAAATATCAATTACGCCATTCCCTTAGAGCTCGTGCGGGGCGTAGCGGAAAATATTATGTACTACCACGCGGACGGGAACGACGAAACGAACGGCGCGTATAAAATCTCGCTCGGTCTGTCGGTAAAAGGGCAAAACTCGAAATACGTTTACGACGCGGCGAGCGGTTACGGCGAGATATGCGAAGAAATGCTCGTAGGAGCGGTTTCAAACGGCGGTATAGCGGCAGGGCTCGGTTTACAGGCGGGGGACGTGATTAACGCGATTATCGTAAACGGAACCCGTTACGAGCTTAAACGGTATTTCCGTATCGGCGATTATACGCTGACGATGCGCGCGGGAGCGCAGTTCGCCTTTGAATACGTGCGCGGCGGCGAAACGAAAACCACCGAAGTTTACACCGTCAAGAACGCCGACTTAAAAGCGGTTGCTTAGCCCGACAAGCGTTGAACCGCAATAAGACTAAAAAGCAAAATATGAAAAATCGAAAAATGAACGAAAGAAAAGCTCCCTCGTTGCAAATCGCAACGAGGGAGTTGTTTATTTTTCCTTATAAACGAGGGGGCTGTTTATTTTTTTTCCTTATAAAATTATAAATGCAAAAATCACACGAAGAAAGCGGCGATTCCACCCCGTTATATAGAATCGTCAATGAATGTACATTTTTCCGTTTTCATATTGCGTTGTGTAGTAACAAAATTCGTGGGTTTACGACTTATACTTCTTACAAGTTTTAATTTTGAACGGTTTTTATCATACGCTTGCGTAGATACAGCCTTAACTTTTGCTAATTCTTTACGTTTTGGTTTGATATACACTTGACATTTCTTTTTACCTTTGATATAATTTGTTTATTCCCTAGCAGTTCTTGAACAAGAGAGTTGCAGTATTTGTAGCAACCGCGGGCAAAAATCATTTAGGGTGTATTTTTGATAGTTTTGCTCAAACCGTCCAAAAGGGCGGTTATTTTTTTGCCTTGTAATTTTTCCGGATAAAGTCCTTATAAAATTATAAATGCAAAAATTACACGAAGAACGCCGCAATGCCGCAAGCGAGCCCGATACCCGCGCCGCCGATTAAGTCGGAGGGGTAATGGAGTCCAAGCGCGAAACGGATATATCCAAGCGCAAGCGCGCAAAAAAACAGGGGGATTCCCGCCCAAAGAAAATGGGCTGAAATCACGGTAGCAATCACGAACGCGCAAGCGACGTGTCGGCTTGGGAAAGATTTGTCGAGGTTGTTTTCCTTTTTCAAAATAGGGGTAATACCCGCACCCGCCTCGCTATACGGACGGGGGCGTAAAACCGTCATTCGTAAAACACCGACGATAAGTACGCAAAGCGCGGGAAGCGCAAGCATATACACGAGCGCGTATACCGAAACGTCCGAAAATACCGCCCAAGATAAAAATACGAGATAGGCGGCAAAAAAGAGCCACGTAAAAACGGGGTTGCTTATAAGCAACGCTTTTTTAGCGCGCGGCCGTGCTTCGTAAAACGCCGCGTTTTTTTCATACAAAGTCTTATAATCGTAGTGCATAGTAAAAGTTTGTGAAAAGAAGCTCCCTTTCAAACGTGTTTTCTCTTTTTCTCCCCGAACGCGCCGTTCGGCGCGCAAACCGCGCTCGCCAAACGCTTAGGCGAAACAGCGAAAACGTACCAAAGGCTCTGCCAAAAGCCCAAAGACGCGAGAACAGAGCCTCTCGGAGGGGGGAGTCCGAAAGGCTCTTATCAAGGAAGCGGGGAAATTATTCTTTCCGCGCCTCCGCGATGATTTTATCCACTAAGGCGAACGGTACTTCTTCGTAACCTAAAAACTCGGAAACGAACTTACCGCTGCCGCGCGT
>JAZRBK010000290.1:0-15532 GCA_045635025.1 Candidatus Scatosoma sp. | reverse complement strand
TTCTCGCGGCATTATTTGAAACGAGTTCCGTCGCCGCAGCCATTTCGGCGGCGCGGCCTGCTCGATTTTCCGGCCATTCGACGCTCGCGTTCGAATTGGCCCGAAAATTCGAGCATGACCGCTTTTTTCCGCCGAAATGGTTTTGTCTGTTTATAGTCACTCATCACGCCGTTCGGGCTTATTTTTGCGCCTTTGGCGCTTTCTGTTCAATAGGTGTTCGCCGCTCCCCGAGCCTGCGTTCTTATCACTTGCTATGCGGTTTACGGGCCGATTTTATGCCGTTCTTCGTCAGCATTGTTTCGGAGAAGTAACTCCCCTGCGCCTCGCGCTCTTTCGTCGTTACGTTAATATCCCCGTACGTCGGGAAGTCGTCCATGCCTTTTTTCGACTTTTCAAAACGGTATTCGTAAAAGCTCTTGCAGCTATCCGAGGCGTATGCGCCACGATAGACGACGCGGTGCAAAATCCATAACTCCTCAAGCGCAATCGTTTCTTCCGAACTTCCGTCTTTCATGCGCAGCGTTACCTTGCTCGCCGTATAGTTGTTTTTAAGCCGTTCTCGCCAAAGGAAAAGCGGGCAAAGCAATTTGTCGAGCAAATACTGCAGGAGCGTGTTGCTGCCTTTTTTCCAGTGCAGGAATAGATAAATTTTGTCGTAGAGCTTTTCCAATCCTTCGAAGAGCAGCTCTTCCACTTCGAAGAGCGGCAGCAGCAAATTCTCTTCGGCGCGCCCCTCAATCTTGCAAACGGTGGCGAGGTCCTTGTTGTCCGCACCCAGCGACCCCTCGCGTTGGTCGTCATAAATCCCCACCGAGTAGTCGTCAAAGTCCACGAGCGCAATCTGTCCGCGCACCTTATTATCAAGCTCGTACCCGTCGTTGTTTTGCGTTGCGTACGTTTCCTCGGCGTCCTTCGGCGCTTTCAAACGAGTGTCTTTGTTTCCCCGTTCCTTGGCGTATTCTTCAGCTACTCGAATCCCGTATTCCGCAGCGTCTTTGTAAGGGCTGTTTTCGTCGAACTTAACGCCAGGGCGAAACGCATCGTACACCATAACGTGCGAGTATTGACTCGCAGCGAAACTCTCTTTCGTTGTCTTCTTCAACATATCCCCGTCGAAGATGGGGGAGTTTCCCTCGTCCTTGAAAGTAAAGTCTTCTCGGATTGCAAAGTTCGAGAAGTCGAGCGTACCTTTTTGACCGTAAATGAAGAATAGCTGCATGTAAACTTCGATTGCTTTGAATACGTCTATCAATTCGAGGTTGCTGTCGTAATCGTAACGCCCCTCGTTTAAATCGTATTCGAAAACAAGACCCTTGTAGTCGTAGCCGTACATAGAACGGAAACGTGCCACCAGCTTATCCTTCAAACGCCCCTCTTGCATTTTATACAACGCACGCAGTCGCCTCGCAAACTTGCGACAATGAAAGAGCATAAATATCTTGTGCTCTTCTCGAGCCTTCATCAAAAACTTATCTACATTTATCCAAGGAAAACGTGGAAACCGTTTCTTCCATTTGATAAGTTTTTTTAGAGCCCTCTTCCGATAATAGCGCTCGTATAAAAACTTGCACATAACCACACAGCTCGTCTTCTTCGAACGCTGCCGTCCGACAAAGAAGAGCGCCCCGGGATATTTCTCGATGAACTCGAAGTTGTCTTCGATTTTTTGCTTGAGCTTCTTTTTCCCTAAATGCCGACGCCATAAATGCAGCAGCCAATACCCGACCGCCGCCCACACCGGCCAAGGGAAGAAGAACCACGCCACCGAGAAGTCTATCACGAGCTTTGCTATTTGAACCCATATGTTCCGAAGGCCCAGCCCCGGGCCGACGTAAAACACAAACGCAAGCGCCTCAAGCCCTATCGTCAGGAAGTTCAGCGCATAGCACCAAACCAGCGCAAGCGCCATCAAGTACAACGGGCTTTTCTTCAAAAATGAAATATACCCTTTCACCGCCTTCACACAAGGCGTCACGTACTTGTCCCGAAACTTCTTCCACGCCTTCAAAGCGCCGCTGTCCTTGTTGTAGTCGTTGTCCTTATCTTGGTACACAAGCACCATCACGAAAACGAACGTCACCGCAGGCAACGCAAAAAGTGAGATATACCATGCGACGTCGCCGATCACTTGCAGCGTCTGTTCGAGCCACATTTGAAAAATCTCTTTCGATACAAGAAGTTGAAAGTAGAGCTCGAAAAGCGCCTTGAACTCTTCGTATGACAACGGGAGCAGCGTTTCCATCTCAGCCGGGAATAGTTGTACCGTCGGCGTGATCACGTTCTCTTCGCCTGCGAAAAGAAAAATGAAATAGTAGCAAAAGCTGCGTGATAAGTCCTCGTACGATTGCCCGTAGCGGTAGAATATATCCTTTCCGAAATACCCCACCGCAACTGCAATCGAAATCAAAAGAAGGAAAATACTCAACCCGTGCTGTATGATTGTTTTTGCTTTTTTCGTCATATCCCCGTCAATGCGTACTCAAACACGAACCAAAGATACGTCGCCAGAAAGAAAAGTCCGACGTATAGCAGTACGCGTTTAATAATCCTCTTGTCCATTACTTCTTCCCGTCTTTTTTAAAAAACTTAACGTAGACGTACCAAACGCCGACGCCCATCGCAACGAGCACAACAGCCGCAGCAAGACGTTGTAAAGAAGTCTTCAAGTCGGCTGCGCCGCCGAAGATAGTGCCTAAGAAATCCCCGACGCCGTCTACTACGTCTTCAATCACTTCGCCGCCTGCGCCGTCATCGTCTTCGGGGTCAGTGTTCCCCGTTTGCGAAATCCCCGTGTATTCCATCGGCTTAGCAGCGAAAAAGTAATACTCCGCTGTCGGAAGTTCGCCCTGCACCGCAAAAAGACTTTCGTCCCATAAAGTCGAAATCCAGCCGTAACTATACTCACGCATCAAGGCTTGGTGCTCGGAGTAAGAAATCTCTTGCTCGCCCTTGAAATGCTTGATAAACCCGAACTCTTCGTTTTTAACGTTGAACAGCGACGCCATCGCTGCGTCAAAGGACGAGAGCGCAAGGCGTTTCGGAATCCACACCACGCCGAAAAATCCATGCACCTTATTCGGGTTTTTCTCTTCCAGCTCGGGATAGATCTCAATAAACCCTCTCCACATATACTCATATAAACCTTGACCGTTTACAATCGTTGTTGCAAGCGTGGTGAAGTAGTCGCCGTAGGATTTATTGATATCCAAAAACATGTTTATGTAGTGTCCGCCGCCGTCCACTGCTTTCGTCCGCAGCCAAACGCTGCTTAAATACTGCGCCGTGAACTCCGTTTTGTTCTCGTTTGCCGTAAAGCCCTTGACGTAGGTATTCTGCACTTTGAGCGTTTCCTTCCCAAGGGCGTCCTTGACGTCGTCGATGGAAATCGTCCCACCTTTCACAGGAACGGCTATTCTCGTCGATTTCATCTCGGAAAAATAGGTGCCGTCAATATCCTCTAAGTAGTTTAAAGTGATTTCCGTCGGCGCTTTCCCTGCGGCAAGCAATGCCTGCGCCTCGGCAAGCTCTTCGGGAGTTTTAAAATTTTGCTCCAATTCTCCATCGTTTTCAATCGAACTCAACACGTCAAACACGCTACGACGAGGGCTCGTCAGAGAGCCGCTCTTGTCCGATTTTAAAACTTGCCCGTAGTTGACTTCGTATTCCGCACGCACGAAGTAGCTGGACTTGATACTCGATACGGGGAAGGAAATGTTCAAGACGGGCATATTCCCGTTCTTCGCGTCCTTCTCGAATTCAAACGGATTCGTGTGAGGTTTGTCCTGCCCTTCCGTAGTCGTGCGGTAGCCTTCATATAATACCTTGAAATTTTTATAGCGGCTAACAAGATTAAATTTTTTAGCGTTTGCGAAATCGCTGCTGTACTTAATATCTTTGTCTGCAAGCTGTTTCGTTATTTCAACCGAGGAAATGCTCACCTCGGGATCATGTTCAATTTCACGTGCGCATACGTAGACATAGCTTCTTTCGTAGAATACGTTGTAACTTCTTCTTTCCGAATAAATCAAAATCTCGTATTTCGCATTATTCAAACCGTCGGCGCCGTTGTACTTGTATAGCGTGAGTTTTAAAACGCTATTCGTTCCGATGAACGTGAACGTGTCGTCAAAAAAGGCGCTCGGCTGCTGCAAGACAAAGCGAAGGTGCGTCGTAGGAAGTACTTTCACGCTTGCGCCGGGCGCAAAGTCGAAGTATTCGTCCGTGTCTTCGCTGTCTTTAATTCCTGTTTCCGTTACCGTTTCGGCGGAAACGGGTTGAGCCGTGATAGGGACGAACCCCACCACGGCTATCAATAAGGACAGTACGAGGCCCAGCGCTAACGTCAGCGCCGCTATCTTTTGGAAAAGTCTGCTTTTTTTCATCGTCTTGTCCTCCCGTCTTTATTCGTTATCTTGCGTAGATAACGTCTACTTGGCCTGCATACTCGATCTTGTCCATGAAGGAAATCTCGTCGTCTTCCTCGTGAACGATTTCAAAGCGCATATACTTCGCACCGTCAGGCAACGCAATCGTCCCGTCTTCCGTCATTACTGCGGAGCTGGAAACGTACCCCTCGTCCTCGTCGTAGAAATGCGCCTGCAAGCTAACTTCCGCCTTGTCTTCAAAGACAATTTCCGCCTCTTCCGTTTCGATGAACTTGGAAACGATTGCCGTTTTCGCCTCGTAAACGCGCCCCTGCTCGTCTACGTCCGCCACTTGATACGCGCCCGCGTTGAGCTTAAGCTCGTCCTTCGACGCAATCGAAACGCCTGCCACCGCACCGCCTACAACGACTACGCCGAGCGCAATCGCCAGCCACTGCCACCATTTTAATCCTGCTTTCTTTGCCATTTTTTAATCCCTCCGTTTATTTATTCCACCCCTCGGCAAGAAGGAGTTTTTTGCTTAAAATAAAGTAGTCCACTCGCCAAAAGATTCCGCCCCGTCCTCAACGAGTATATCGTCAAATATACTTTCGTTTGCTGGGGCGTCCGCCTGCGCTGTTGTTTCTTTCATTGAATACAATACAGCCGCCGTTTCGGACAACCCTTCGTAATAGAATTCAAAATAGTCCAAATAGTCACCGCTAAAGTCAACGTTATTGACGATGGAACCGTTTGGAATAACATAACCCGTTGATGTATCATTATGAATAAGCAATTCCGTAGCAGGGGAACCACTCGATTCATCGAGTACACCATATTCTATACCTTCACCAATAGACGCGATATAAAAACCTTCTCCATAAATGCTAAATATCGCCAACCCATAGTCATAAAGGTCTCCACTTTCACGAAGGAAGATTTCATCAAATTCTTCCTTACTAACAGCAATTCGTAGCGCATAGCCGCTTAAGTCCATTCCCACCTTTACGTCCGATAAAAGGATTTCCTCCTGCCGTTCGCCGCAGGAGCAAACGTTACTCTCCTCAAAACTGCAAACGTGCGTTCCTGTCCCTTTGTCCTTTTCATCGTCCTTGTCCCTACCTCGCGCAAGCGCTGCAATCGAACCAGCGCCGACAATAAGGCAAAGCGCCAGCGCAACAACCTTTCCCGTGCTCATTTTTTTTGCCATTTTTTATATCCCTCCACAATTCCGCTTTTCGCGGTTTATTTTTTTAAATTGTCAGCTCGTCATCGGATAGCTCGATCCTCGCCACCTTCTCTTCCGTCGTTGAGCTTTGCGGCTCTTCGTCACCGTGGAAGAGCGAGGAAAGCGAGCCAAGCGCAATGATAACGAAAAACACAATCAAGACTTTTTTCAGCAAGTTCCACATACGCCGCCCCCTTTCTTTACATCGTCAACGAGCTATCACTCAAAGACACGCTGGAAACGGGTAAATCGCCGGAATAATCCACTACAATTTTAAACGTTATAGCGTACGTGTACTTGTCGCCTAAGGCATTACTCGACGCACTTTCAAAGTAGAAAGTCAGTCCGCCGACGTCCCCGGCGTAGTTCATCGCCGTTGCAAGCTCCACCCACTTCGCCGCAGAATCTTCGGAACCTACGGCCGAATCCGCGTCTGCGCCGTCCCATATGTTGTGCGTAATGCTTTCGTAGCCAATCTCGCCCAAGCTATACGTCGCACTTGACCTCGTTTCAAATCCGAAAATTTCTTCGACTAAATCTCGAAACTCGTTGTCGTAATCTATCCGAAAGTCAACAATGCTCCACGTCAAACTCTTCGTTCCGTCCGTATAAGAGGAGGTGTACTCAAAGTCCTCCAGCGTCGGGCCCGGTTTCATTTGAAAAGTGTCGCCTTGATAGAACTCTCTCGCCAAACAATCAAACGTCCCGAAAGTAAAGCATTCACTCTCTTCCGACATAGCCATTTCCGTCAAGCCGCTCATACGCTTTGCAAAGCCTACCGTCAGCGTCGCCGTCTTATTGCTGCCGTCTACCGTTCGCGCCGTCACCGTGACAGGACTCCCGAACGCTGCCGTCGCCCATACGTAAACCTCGTGAGCGTTTGCGCCGCTTGTTTGCAACTTAAAATAGTCCCCGACGTCTTTCCCACTCGACCAGCTCGCATTTTCGCCACTCCAAGAAAAGCTCCACGTCAGCTTTTTATTTTTTGCCGTCGCAGGCTCAACCGTCGCGGTCACTTTGAGCGCCCCGTACGGTACGCTTTGGCCCAACGTGTTCCCGACGTAATCCGAACCGTCCGCCGCCATCATCGAGATTCCGTTGTTTACCGTTTGCGAACTCTGCAAGGAATTTGTACTCTCAATCCCCGACGGCTCCTCATCACAGCGCAAAAGCTCGCTCGTGATAAACCCGCCGACAAACACAATCACGGCAAGCCCGAAAAGGACCGCCGTTTTTGCAAGTTTATTGAGTATCGTCTTGATTTTAGCCATACAAAACCCCTTTTCCGTCAACAGCTCTCAATCGCGCCTTGGATATTATACAAGGCCCTATCAAGCTCCTCCACCGTCAACGTCAGCGCCATTATTTTTTTTGCAAGCTTTAATCCCTGCTCGCCGATCGTCGTTCCGACGGGAAGATTCCGCAGTTCTTCCTCCGAGTCCTTCAAGGCGAACAAAGCGCGCACGTGCGCCGCCGCTATCTTTTTGCTCGCTGCTATCAACTGGCTTTTCGCCGTCTTTTTCCTTTCCATTTTTTTCTCGCTCCTTCTTATCCTGCCTATCGCCTAAGTAGACGAGAAGTATCGACAGCGCAATGACGAATACGCTAAAAATACAAATCGCAATGCCGCCCTCGCTCATTTCTTTGCCCCCTTTAATGCTTGGAGCTTGCAGGCACGCATAGCTACGAGCCGCTTGATTGTAATTTCGAAAAAGTGATCTACACCTTCGGCGTATGTTGAGTTCGCCATTATTTCGATATAACTCAATGCGCTCCGCTTGTGAATGTTCATTTGATTTTCGCTCGGGAACACCTCGTCAGGGACGACTTCAACAGCCTCCGCTCGGCAATCCTTCACGAGCATGTCAGCATAGATTTCCGTTTCCTGCGGCAAACCCTCGAACGGGTTCTCGTCCGTTTTTTCAGTCAACTGAAATTTTTCAGACGTCTGAAATTTTTCAGGCGTTTCCTCCTCCTGTTCCTGCGGTTCTTCCAAATACCCTTCGACAAAAAGTGACGTTTGCCCGGGGAGCTGCCCGTTCAGTTCGGGTGCGGAAATTTCAGACGTCTGAAATTTTTCTTTCGCGTGCGCCTTTTCTTCAGCCCTGCGCTCAATCTCCGCCTCAACCTGTTCGAGCGACGGCCAGCAGCTCATTTTTTCGACAAGGTAATTCCAAGCCGTTACTTTCGCGCCTACCGTCTTTACGTTGTCCGTCGTTTTTACTACTTTACCAACACCGCCCCACTTGTCACGCTTACACTCGACAAGCTGACTAAAAGAAAATCCTTTATACAGCGAATCGAGTTTCAACGGATTCTTCCTGTCGTGGTAGTGATACCAAACAGCCATTAAATTATAAGTCGTCGTTTCCTTTATGCTGAATAAATCTTCCGCCATCTCGAAAACGTCGTCATATCCGAGCGGAATATATAATTCTTTGTTTTTCGCCTCGCTCAAATAAAACCCGAGGCGCAGGAACCCTTCACCGATTTTTCCAAGCTCTTCCCGAACGAGGCCCTCGAAGTTGTCCGCAGTTACGATCGGCGCAGGAAGTATCTCCTGCTTTTTCACAAGCTCACTTCCCATCGTTTCCGCGCTCCTTTGCTTTTTCAAGCTTTCGCAGCGCAACACGCAGCTCCGCAGCCTCGTCCGACATATCGCCGAGCGCCAAGCGCAGCGCGACGTTGTCCTTATGTAAACCGTCGCAAATTTCTTTCGATTTTTCAAGCTCTTTTTTCAGCCCCTTTATTTGCGCACGGTAATTATCCCTGCGCAGGAAGTAGTCGTCCGTCTTTTTTTCCTTCCGTTCGGAAAACCATGCGCCGATCGCAAGCCCGAACAGCACGGCAGCAGCGAAGACTATCACGAGGAAGACAATCCCGAAAATGATTTCACTCATCTCGCACCTCCGCCTTTACTGCCTCAAAGTGCGTTTTTTTATACTCGTCTTTGTAAAGTCTTTCGGCTTGTTTCTTTGTATAACCGTAGTATTGTTTTACACCGCAGGCGCCGTAAACAACCCATGCGCCGCGTATATTAAGCTCGGAGAAAAAAACAACGTTCATTGCGCCACCTCCGACTTGCGATAAAAATCTTTTATTGACTCAAAAAGTGTCAAATTTTCAAAACGATTTCCGATAATCTCGCACTCTTCGAGGAATGTTTCCTTGTTCGGAAGAAACTGCCCTCTTTTTCCATCAATAACAAAAGCGCCGTTCTCGTCGTCATATCCGATAAAAAAAGTATCTGCGTACTGTTCGCCGTCGTGAATACCACGACGAATAAGAATGTCACCAAGAAACACTTTCTTCCCGTTCTTGTCCGTTCGCTGCACGTAAGGCGAAACCGTTTCCGGCTTGACGTAATAACCAAGCCCGTCCGTACTACCTATCGGACGGATCGTAACGCTGCCGTCCCGATGGTGGCATAAGTCACCTTCTCGCCACTTTCCGTCATAGCAAAGCCCTCTCGCCAAAATCTCAAAGGTGTTAGTCATCGTCATCACCCCCGGCGTCAAGGTTTATCCCGATTTTTTTTAAATGAGCCTCAATCTCTTTCCAACTTGTATAAACCTCTAAAAGTTTCGGCTCTTCCTTTTCCCATTCTTCGACGAGCATTTTCGTGCTCCGATAAAGTTCGAAAAATTCTTTTCCGCCACCTCGGCAAACTGCATTCGTATAAGTTCCTTTTTCGTGGTGAACAATTACAAGCACCGTTCCCGACTCAAACTCTTTCCGTTCGCCGTCCACTTCTAAAACGACTTTCGCCTTTTGTTCCTTTTGTTCCATAAATTGATTCTCCTGTTATTTTTATTTCCGCCTGCGCGGATTGTTCCTTGTCCGGTTCTCTTGGATCCAGCGCGAGGATTTTATGCGCATACCTCGCGCCTTCTACAAGAGAATCTGCAGTTTGAGGAAAGTCCACCCCTCGCCCTGCCGTATTGCTCCCTTCCTTCGAAGGGCGCACCCTTGCGCCCCCGATACTTGAAGGAAGTTTTGAAAACGCCCTGCCGCCATACAAACAGGACAGCTTTTCCTTTATCCTTTCACTCTCCCCCTTTCGGGGACGGGGAAGCTGCGCTCCCCCGTCGTCATTTTGTGCGGCGACAAAAGAGTGATTACTCACTTTTTTCAATAGGCTCTTTTCTCAGCCTGCGGTTCTCCGCGCGCAGCTCTCTATTTTCCTTTTCAAGGAAGTCTTCCCTCGCCTGCCATTTCATCTTCTCTTCGTAGTAGGCATACGCTTTCTCGAAGAGCTTGTCGTTCAGTTTCTCCTGCACGGCTTCCGCGTAAAAGTCCTTCACACGTTCCGCAGAGGAAAGATTTTCCACCTGTTCTTTAAGCTCTTCGTTTTCTTTTCGCAGGGCTTGCGCCTCGCCGACGATTTTATCATAAATCCCGACAAGCCCGACGCACGCAAGCGCCAAGCCAATCACTCCTATCAAAACAAGCCATTCCAAAAATGTCATTCCGATTCCTCCTCATTTGTCTTGCCGACAGCAATCAACAGGTTGAGCCATACAACAGCGACCACGCAGGCCGCCAGAACGCCTCGCCTCGTCTAACTCCGCTTTGAGAGTTCCGTTCTCGCGGCGAACGTCAGAAAGCTCCGCTCTTAATTTTAGATTTTCCGCCGAAAGGCAGGAATAAGCATTTTCAGCCGCGCGAGAATTACTCATATCTCGAAATCGCAAATCAAAGTTTTCCATTTCGAGCTCTTCGTTTTTACGTTCCAGCTTTTTCATCTCTTTGTAGAAATAGGTATCAGCTATATACTTAACGCCAACTACTACTGTTGCAAGCGTCATGATTATAAGCGCTATTACAACTAACGCAATAAGGAATTTATCCAAAAATGTCATTCCGATTCCTCCTCATTTGTCTTGCCGAAAGCAATCAACAAGTTGAGCCATACAACAGCGACCACGCAGGCCGCCAAAACGCCCCCTATAATTTCCAAAAAGACAATCATTTTTTCACTCCGTAGAATGCTCGCCACGCTTTCCGAGCTCCGCTTTCAGCTTTTCGTTTTCCCTTTTTAGTTTCTCGTTTTCGTCTTCCCAAGAGGAAACGTTCAGCTCGTGTTGCAGTTTTTTATTTTCTTCACGCAGGGCTGCATTTTCTTTTAAGAGCTGCGCAACGATATTGATTACGTCCATACTGAGCTGCTTGATTTTGCAACGCTGCCCTCGCCTATACGGACAAAGGCTGCAAGCATTTGCCGAGCCACCGCAACAACGCTTGAACGCTTTTATAACTTCCTTGTCGCTCATTCCGATTTCTCCTGTAAATTCTCTTGTTTTTTGATTTTTGTACGTTTTTTAATCTAACTTGATTAGATTTTCGTTTTTTATTATAATCTATTTGTTTTAGATTGTCAAGACTTTTTTCTAAAAAAATTAGATAATATAACAAAAAAAGGAGGATTTCATGCTTCGAATTAAAGAATTGCGAGCTGAAAAACAGCTCTCCCAGCGAGAATTAGCCGCAGGAATTAGTTCCACAAATAAAAATATTTGGGCTTACGAAAACGGAATCGCCGTGCCGCCTTTGGATGTTTTGGAAAGAATGGCAGACTTTTTTTCCTGCTCTATTGATTACTTGGTAGGAAGAAGTGACGATTTCGGAAATGTAACCGTTTATAAAGACGATTCACTTTCTATCGACGAACAAAAAATAATCGACGCACTCCGAAAGAATGCGCCGATTTATCCCGGGGAATTTGTAACGATGTACGCTGAGCTCCCTACCTACATGCAGGAAACGATTTTCGCCGAGCTCAAAGGCATGCACCTCGGCTACAAAGTCGCAAAGAAAAAAACAAATTGAAAGGAGATATACAAATGAAAACTTTTACAAAAAAACTTTCCGCCCTGCTGCTTTGCTTGCTCTGCCTGTTCTCAATGCTCGCCTGCGGAGAAACGCCACCCCCAACTCCTACAATCGGTGAAGAAGTAAAAACTGAATATCTCAATTATGATGTCGAAGTATGGGAATCTCAGGAACGCGCATATGTTCGATTAATTTCTATTTGCGATATTGAAAATCTTGTAATAGTCGTAAAAGTTTATAATCCAGAAAAGCAACTCCTCAAACAATACGTCCGAGAACTCGGAAACCTTGTCGGTCAACAAGAATATGTCTTCATCGTAACTTCTATAGATGGTTTTTACGAGAATAAAATTTTGGATTCGGTCGTTATTGAAGCAAAAAGCGGAACGGTGACAGGAATTTAAGCCGTAAATTTTTTTGGTAATAAAAAATTTCGGCTTTTGTTCGTTTTGAAAATTTCACGAAAACCGTGATACAATTTATCCATAAATTTTTTCACAAAGGAGCGAATTTTATGGATAAATTCGAGATGGAACAATTCACCCAAATCCGCGACGTCGTCGCGGATTTACAATTATGCTTTGTCGATGGCGACGCCTTCTCCCGCGTTCCATCGGCGCAGGAATGGCGACAAGCGACGAGGCTCGCGCACCGTTTAACCCTGCTATGCTTTGAGCTGCACGGTTACGCAACAGCAACGCGGCAATACAACGTCGTATCAATCCGGGAACGATTGCATTTCGTTCCCCCACAACAAACAACAACGCCCGACGTGGGGACGCCAGGCGAAGAAGAAAGCGGATTTGTTGAATTTACTCAAAAGGAGATACAACAAATGCCACAGAGATTAAGAGGTATTATCAAAGCCGGTCGCGACTATGCGCGCTGGCGAAAAAGAAAAAGAGGCTCAAAAGGCGGCGGTTCTTATGAGATCCGTTTTAGAAAACGCGGTTATAATATCACCGCCAGCGGCCCGACGCTCGAGATTGCTCGAGCAAATTTTTTATACAAGCTAAAATACTCCGAGCCGACGGAATCGGCAGCCGAGAGTTTCACCATTCCCACAACCTTCCACTCGTTCGCTACGTACTACTTCGAGAACGTACGCAAACGAAAAGTCACCGCGGAAACTTTCGAAAATGATTTGAAACGCTACGAAAAGCACATCGAACCGCATTTCAAAGAAAAGCCGCTTAAAAAAATAACGCTTACCGACTGTCAAGCGCTCATCGACAAGCTCACCGCCGAGAAGAAGTTCAAAACCGCAAACGAGATTTTTTCCCTACTGAACGGGATTTTCGGGTACGCAGTCGACAATCATATAATCGACCGTAAGCCCTGTGACGCTGTTATTTTGGAAAATTACGAGTCCGAGAGCGGCGTTGCTCTCACGATGGAAGAGGAAGTGCTGCTTTTCGAGCGAACGAAGGAACCCGTTTTCGCCGTCGCTCTTGCCCTCGCCCTTTACTGCGGACTGCGTCCGAACGAGCTTTCCACGGCTACCGTTGAAGGCCCGTTCATCAAAGCCATCAACTCGAAGAGGAAAGGAAAAGCGGTAGAATATAAAAAAATCCCGATTTGCGATAGGCTCAAGCCGTACCTCAAAAACGGGATTCCCCTGCTACCGTCGCCGCAGCTCTTACGTCGAAGAGTAAAAGCAGCCCTCCCAAATCATCACCTTTACGATTTGCGAACGACGTTCTATACTCGCTGCAAAGAGCTCAACGTTGCCGAGGCTGCCCGGCACGAGTTCGTCGGACACTCACTCGGGCCACTGGGGAACGCCTACACGGACTTATCCGACCGATACCTTCTTCAAGAAGGTAAAAAGTTAAATTTATGGGGCTGCTCCCCCGATTGCCCCCAAAAATAGAAAAATTTTTATTAAAAGAAAAGCAAAAAACAGGGGTTTTTTAAGGCTTAAACCCTAAAAAACCCCTGTTTTTGGTTGAGGCGACGGGACTTGAACCCACTCGGCCCCCTTATAAATAAAGGGATTTTTAGCAAAATCGACACTTTCCCCCACTTTTCAAATCCGCTTTCTTTCCATAAAAGCCACCGTTGTCGGGGCTTTTTTCTTTGCCCATGCAGAGAACGGCTGCTCGAAGGCGAACTCACCTTTACCAGCCTTTTCTTGCTGGACGTCGGCGGCGGCGCAAGCAAACCGTCCCCGGCGTTTCGCTCTCTACCTTCTCAAACGCCGTCCTCGGCGTTCCGTTTAAATCTCAACCTTTTCCCCGGGGCGGCGCAACGCCGCCCCACCACCGCGCAAGAATGCGCACACTCACATGCGCATGCGCGGTAGTAATATCTTTCAAAATATAAATCCATTTATTTACTGTTCAGCTTTGGCATAATAGCGTTCAGCTTTGGCATAATAGCGTTCAAAAATTGCATAGCCGTTATGCCATTTTCAAACACTAAAAAATCGCAAAAAAAAGCGCCCGGCATTTTTGCCCAGACGTTTCAATTTCAGCACGACTAAAAGCGGGAAAACCCCGCTCTTATTTTTTACTATCCAATTCGCCTACCTTCCTATATACACCCCTTAACTGTTCGGGTGATAACACTTACACGCCTTCCCACTTGGCAAGAAACCCGTGTCCGAGCACTTGTCGCAGTAATACTGCGGAATAAATCCTCGCTCTTTGGCGCTGAACGTCTTCTCGTCGAAACCCAACTCCTTCAAGCGCTGCGTCCATTCCTTTCTCAACCTTTTTTGTTTTTTGCACAACTCGGGAAGTTTCCCCGGCTCGTAAACCTCCGCTTTCGCTAATGCAAGCTCCATGTCGCCAAGCTCTTTATCAAGCTCTTTAAAGCGTGGATCCGTGCAGGCTCTCTCCTTGTTTTTGAGAGCCGCGCCTTCCGCCTTTGCTTTACGTGCAGCGTAGAAGCGGTCCCGATCCGTTTTCGCGTCCGCTGCGGCAACCGCTTTTGAAACGTAAACAACTTTTTTAGGCTCTTCGATTACCTGCAGTACGTTCCCTTGCGCGGTTACTTGCTGACCGTTTACCTGCGCCGTTTCCGACTCGCGTTTCTTCTGCACCGTTCGGATTATCTTCCCGTTTACGTGGAATCGGTTCTGAAGTGGTCCTTTTCCCTTATCCTCTTCCAAGCAAAACAACAGCTTCGCCGCCAAAAGCGCACGCAGCACTTCTGACACGGTAGCCATCGAAACGCCCAGCGCCGACGCAATCGTACGCACCGAGCCTTTAAACTCGTTTCTATTTCGATTGTAATTCGCGAGTATGTACGCCAAAACAACAGCTTCGGAAATCTTTAAGCAGCGTTTCACTGTGGGCGTTGTACCCTTTTTCTTTTTTATAGGCCCGATTTCAAATTCCGTTTGCAGAAGGTACAAATCTAAACGGATATAACGTTTCCCCAAGGGATCGCCTGCATAACGGTAAACGCTTTGCACTTCGGCGCCGTCCTCGTTCTTTACGCGCTCGATCGGCTTCCCTTCGCCCACTAATCCAGAGAGATTCCGAGCTGTCGTGCGCATGGAAATCCCAAAATCCCCGGCAAAATCCTTATAGCGCGAGTAGCAGCGCGCCGTAGGCGCGTCTTGGCGAGCGGAAAAGGAAAATACCTTTGCCATCATTAAAAGCTGCGAGAGGGTGATTTTTACCCCGTCGACAAGCATTCCAAGCATTTCGTATGGAATTTTTACATAATCCTCTTTTTCAGGAACAATGAGTTCCGATCCTTCCGCTGCCATAAGATTCTCCTTTTATACTTCTTCGATTTTTGCCTATTTTAACCTTCTACACGCTCGAGTAGTTCGAGCACGCCGTCCGATCGGCGCAGCACTCTCTTCTTTTCGAGCCGCACGACGGCTCTGGCGACCGTCCTCGCCTTCGTTTTTAACGACTTAGCTATAATGTTATAATCGACGTAACCTTGCCTTTTATCGCCTAATTTGAGGACGATAACACGCAGGACGGCAACCGCCGTTTCGTCCAGCGCTGGAAGGTTCTCGATTTTGATTGATTTTTTCATGACGTCCTCCGAATTTCGAAATGCGGTTCGCCGTGCGTGGCATAAAGCCACTTCGGCGAACGAGTAGAGAAGGCGCGCGTTTCTCGCGGCATTATTTGAAACGAGT
>JAZRBK010000289.1:0-1399 GCA_045635025.1 Candidatus Scatosoma sp. | reverse complement strand
GGCTGGATGTCAGCCGCGAAACGATGACGGATCTGGCGGAATTTTTGGGTAAAACGGTCAAAGAAGTTGGATTAAAGACAAAAGTGGGCTTGATGAGCTCAACGCAAAATCGTCATTCGATGGAGGCGCGCGACTGGTACGCGATACATAAAGCCTTGGCACAAGGTGGCGAAATGATTAACCGTTTGCACCTGCCCTGCTATACGGAAACTTGTGCGAAAGATTATTACATCTATTTTAATATGTTTCCTTACGTTTGCAGAGCATATTTGCCTAAAGAAACGATTATTTTGCCCGAATTGGAAAACAGCGTGTTCAGCACCTTTTCCAAAGACGCGAGATTTTTACAATTCCAGGTGGAATCGGCGATTCCGCTTTGTATCGACGGCATGACCTACGATATTTATGATTTTTGCGGAAACGGTATTCACGAAAACTTTGGTTATGGCGAAGTAATAAGTGGAATTATGCCTTACTTGAACGGGGTATTAAATCTCGATCTACGATATGAGAGCGCGGAAGGGATTATCATTCCCGCAGATCCTAACGAAGTCTATAATCGAAAAGCGGACGATGGGAATTTTTTGAGTTATTATCCCGACGAGTATTTTTTCGGCGCATACCTTGCTTCTGTGGGATTGAATACAAAAGTATCAACGGAAAAAGCCTTCAAAGGTCAAATTGTATCCCTTTGCAATAGCGGGGTCAACAATTTTACCGACGGGCAATTAGAAGATTTGTTTGCTGATAATTATGTTATCTTGGACGGTAGCGCGGCAATCCGATTAATTCGTCGTGGCTTGGGTAGGCTTATTTGTTCCAAAGCTTATAAGGAGCATTGGGAAGGCAAGGATATTCACTCTTACGAGCAGGTAGCCGACGGAGTGGAAATAAACGGCAAACCAGGTATTCGTGCATCTGTTCGCATGGCTGGGCATTACGTAGAAATCGACTATGAAGACGGTGTAAATGCCAAATCCTACGTTTACGATTATCACGGCAATGTAATGGGATACGGTGATGTGGAAGGGAAAAACTTCTTTGTTATTCCGTACATGCATACGGGTATTTTGCACGAGCAGTACAATGATTTGCGCACTTCCTTGCTGCGTGATTTCGTTTGCCGCAAAGCAAAGGAAACGGTGGTAAATACGCAGTTTAGCGGCGTATATTCGTACCTATATAATCGTGACGATGATAAAGTCCTTATTTTGGTAAACACGACCGTTGGAGGTTTCCATTCAATCAAATTCCGTCTTTTGAATATGGACGTACAGGAAATTTATGTCGTCGACAGGATGATGGGAGAACTTCGTAAGGCAAGTTTTGAACGTTGCGGCGACATAATAACGGTGTTTGAAAAATTCGACTACTTGTCCATACAAACATTATTATTAAG
>JAZRBK010000288.1:0-2551 GCA_045635025.1 Candidatus Scatosoma sp. | reverse complement strand
GTTCTATTCGTAACAGGAGGTAAATTTATGTCCTTTTATTCCAATTTTCAATCGGATAAGTGTCCGGGCGTGCTTACGGGCAATCCGTTAAACGGCATTACGGAAAAGGTTTGTATTCAAGCGGAAAAGATTTTCGACGCGGCGATTAAACAAACGCAAGTGGAAAATTATACCTTGACGCTCACCGATTTGACTCCCGCCGACCCTACATATCCTTTAACGTTCGTCAGCGCGCGTTCGACTACTGCCGAAGCGACGATTACCAATCTCAGCGTGGAACGGCAACCCGATAAACGCTGTGCGCGCGTGCAAGCAACGGTAAGCGTACCTTTGGAAGTGCTCTATACCGATGCGGCGGGCGTAGAGGGTAGCGCAACGGCTACGGTATCGTTCAACCAAGATTTGCTCTTGTACGTACCCGCCCCTTCGATTATGCCGTTTACGGTGAAAGCCGTAGTGAGTGCGGTAGCCCCCGACGGGGTATTCAACGCCGATACGCAAACGTTCACGGTCTCCATTTGTGCGACGATTATTATGAAGATTGCTATGCCCGTAGAATTGCTCGTGCCCACGTACGGCTATTGCGTAATCCCGCCCGCGCAGGAATATTCGCAAGAAGTGTGCGCAGGATTTTTCGAGCTCCCGCTCTATCCGCAAAGCAATAAGCATTGTCCGCCTTGCAAGGGCTAAGACTTCGCTTGAAAAACCAAAGAAAAACGAGTCGGACGTCGGCTCGTTTTTTTCTGCGTGTATTTAGTTAAAGTGGAGAGGGGCTAATAATCCTTGGGCGACCTTACACAGACTTTGCTTAAATCCTTATACTGCGACGGGTCTATTATCTCCTGTTCCCATACATAGTTTTCCCTGTCAAACTTCTTATCCAAATCAATGGTAGAACAATAAAGCCCGATTATTTGTCCGTCCTCTTTTACCGCGTGTGTTCCATTTGCCCCATAATACTTTTTGTGCAACGAATGATGCGTAAACCAATACGGATTTACCCCACGATTAAAGTGTTTATAATCATTCAAGCCTATAAACAAGTTGTCCTCGCAAAAAAAGCCTATAATATACGCATAATTTTGATACCAACTATCCTCGTTTAAGTTGTGGCTTTGTGCAAACTCCAATTGCACGAGAAAATATTCAGACTCGTTATCAAACGAGTAAAGTATCTCTACGTAGTAGTTTACAATCTCTCCCGTAGTTATCTCTTCTTGAAATCTTTCTTCGGTGCGTTTAGCAACCCTTTCAATCTGCTCGCTTTCCGTATAATTGGTGCTTTTTTTAGGGTGTTCCATACTTCCAAAGTGGATATGTACGTCATCTAACCTGTCATTTAACACCTTATCTACAAAGTTTTGCCTTAAATAAAAATCTAAATCCATCATTTGCAAAGGAGCAAAAGCCGCAAGGGCAATCATAAGAAAAATAACTGATAAAACTACGCTTAATATCTTGAACTCTTTTCTCATTATATCCCCTTATAATATACACAATTTCCTATCTATATCCGCATTATAGCAAAAACAAAGCAAAAAATCTTGTTTGAAATCACTAAAAAGTTGTTTATTTTTCCTTTTTTTGAAACTTTTTTTGCGGGAGTTTCGCGTTAGCGGGAAGAAAATCTTGCTTTTTTGCTATGCAAATGGTATAATAATGAGTATGAACGTGTATGGAATCGGGGATTTGCACCTCTCCTTTACCGAGGACAAGCCTATGGCGGTGTTCGGGGATAACTGGGAAGGGCATTTCGAAAAAATTAAACAGGATTGGTTAGAGCGGGTCAAAGACGGGGACGTCGTGCTCATCGCAGGGGATATTAGCTGGGCGATGAAAATGGAAAACGCCCTCGTGGATTTGCGCGCGCTCGCGCCGTTGCCGGGAAAAAAAGTGTTTATCCGCGGCAATCACGATTATTGGTGGAACGGCATTTCCAAGCTCCGCGACAACGCCCCCGACGATACCTTTTATTTCTTACAAACGGACGCGGTGAAAATTGGCAATCTTGTCATTGCGGGTTCGCGCGGGTGGACATGCCCTGGGTGTCCCGATTTTAGCGAACAGGACGAAAAGCTCTATCTTCGCGAGGCGGAACGCTTCCGTCTTGCCCTTGCCGAAGCGGATAAACTTTACGAAGAGGGGGATAGGAAAATTGCGCTCGTGCATTTCCCGCCCTTTCATATCAAGAACGAGGATACCCTCTTTACACAGTTGTTTGAAAAACACGGCATAGAAAAAGTAGTTTTCGGACATATCCACGGCGCGACGTATTTTCCCTTGAAAACGAAAATCAGCAGCGCGGAATATATCCTTGCTTCGTGCGATAAAGTAGGGTTTAAGCTCGTGAAAATCTATTGATTTTTTATAAGATTTTTCTTTATAAAGAAAAAGGATTGGCAAAAGGGGTGTTTTCTCCTTTACAAGTCAATAAAAAAGTGGTATAATATAGCCTGACAAGAGTTGAACTGCAAAAGATAAAAAAGCGTCTTTTTTGCTCTTTTCGGCACGCTTACGCTTGAAGTATGTGGATACGTCGGCGCGTAATCGC
>JAZRBK010000287.1:0-4400 GCA_045635025.1 Candidatus Scatosoma sp. | reverse complement strand
CAAATGGCGCACCATGGGCAAAGGGGCTCGCAAAAAGCTTTGTACGATTTGGTAAATGCCGACGTGCATTTATGGGCTACGCCTTGGTTTGTATGGAGTGACACTAATGCTTACCCCAATCTTGTGGACAATCGTAAATGGGTAAACGATGGTAAAGATTTTGTGCTGGCCGACCCTAACAATATCGTTGCTTGTTTATATGAAGCGTATCCTAGCGATCCCACAAGTGTTTCAGATTGGGACAAAGTGAAAGACGGTATGAAAATTACGCTTCCGTATAATCCAGAAGCGTAAAAATGTGTGTGGACTCAGTAAAGTCAATTAAATAATTCACGGTGTTTATTGAATTAAAAGGCTTCGCTGTATCTTTTGGCGAGCCTTTTGCTTAATAGCGTGTTGTATTGTAATAATATGTGACGTCGCTTGGTGCTAAAATTAAGATAGGAAAATAAAATGCATTTTATGGTGGAATGATATGAGCAAATTTTTAAGAATCGGTCAGGAATTGACAAAAATCTACATAGATAATCGTAATATTGAAGAATATAACATTGTTGTACATAGCGCCGGGGATTTAAGAAGCCCCGGCATTATGCCTGCTACAACGGAAAAAGCTGCGAAAGTATTTCAGCAATACATAGCGTTGCTTACAGATATTACTTTGCCGATTATTTATGATATTTATCCGTTGCATACGGAAAAGGAAATTGCCATCGGCGGTGTTTTTAGAGAGTACGATACAACGCGCGGCGAAGCGTATGAAGAAGACGAATACGAGATTAAAACAGTTGACGGTAATTTAATAATCAACGGCGGTGTACGCGGAATTTTGTACGGTGTTTACACTTTCTTGGAAAAATACTTAGGCGTTCGTTTTTTCTCTGCAACATGTGAACGGGTGCTTTATCAAGAAAAAGTGCAGATTTCTGACATTGACGAAAGATTTAATCCGCCTTTTGAATACAGAGATTTATGTCACTGGAATATTTTTGACGTGGATTTTTCCGTGAAAAGCAAAATCAACGGCACGTTTGTTAGGAAACTGCGAGAGGAAGATGGTTACGGCGTGGGATTTGCAGGCGGTTTTGCTGGTTTGGTGCATACTTATTCGTTGTTTTGCTCGCCGCAAACATATTTCTACGAGCATCCCGAATATTTCTCGTTGGATAGAGAAGGGCATCGTTCACCCGCTTCGCTCTGTTACTCTAATGCGGAAATGCAAAAGGTTGTAACGAAAAATATTTTACAAATGTTAAAAAAGGAAGTAGCACCCAAGCTTGTTTCGCTCTCCATCAACGACGTTGAACATAGCGATTGTCATTGTGAGAAATGTAAGGGGTTGTTTGGCGGTAAGGGGAATAACACGGATAGAATGCTCTATTTCGTAAACAAGGTTGCAAGACGGGTAAAAAAGGTATATCCCGCAGTAAAAATCGATACGATTTCCTATGCGGACGTAAAGCAACCGCCTGAAATTGTAAAGCCTGCCGACAACGTCATTATTCGCGTATGCGCCTCAAAGGATATTGCGGGCTTGACGCTGGAACAGGGTGTTGCGGCGAAGCTTCCGCAACCCATGAATTATATGAAACGTATCAACGAGCTTTCTGCAATTACGGACAAGATTTACATTTGGGATTACCCGTACGATTACGTAACGACGAATGCAATTTTCCCCATTTTACATACCCTTCGGGAAGATATGAGATATTATGTTGATCACAGCGTAAAGGGGATTTTTATTAACGGTCAAACGGACGCGTCCGATTTTGACGATTTGAAAATTTACCTTTTGGCAAAGGTGATGTTTGATCCGTATATGAGCGCGGAAGAATACGAAAGACATATGACGGAATTTTTGGAAGGGTATTACGGCGCGGGTTGGAAGGAAATCTACCGTTTTATTTTGATGTCGGAAAAGGCAAGCGCGAAAAAACAATTCGACCGTTGGTCTCCGCCGCAGAAAGTTATTCCGTTAAAGTATGATAAGGGCGGAAAGGTGGATTATACGTTTATGAATAAGTCTTGGGCGTTATTTGACAAGGCGAAAGCAAAGGCTCGCGGCGGTGAATGGCGCAGAATTGATAAAAATTCTTTGCAGGTAGACTATTACGAGCTCCGCTCATTGATGAAAGAAAGTATGAAGACTGCGAGCGAAGCGGAACAACAAGAATGGGCAAAGAAAAACGAAACGCTTTATCGTAAATTTATTAAATATGGTATAAAGCGCATTGTGGAAAATGTATTCGTACCAGTTGTAAAGAATTTCAAGCAATCGCCTATCGAATGGGAATACTGGGATTTTGAATGTGTTATGGGGGATAGAAACAACGAGTCTTACGAACGGGAATTGTATCTTTTAGTGCCTGTAGAGGCGGAAGAGCATACTTTTGTTGATATTGCGTTTGCCTATAAGACGAATAATGAAAACGCACGGGGATATGTCAGCGTGTATGGTAGCGACAGTGAAAAAATTAATGCTACGTGGGATGAATACGGCGAATATCAAACGTTACAATTTAAGCACGCGGAAGTGTTAAGCAGAAAATCTTTTTCCGAAATTTCGGGTATAGATGAAACGGATAAGAGATTGAATTTATTGCCTATACATTTGAAAGGTGCGATTTTGAAGGTAGAAAAAATGGATGCAGGTGCATACGCATTTGTTAAGGATATTAAGGTGTTAGAATGAAAATGGGCTTTAGGGAAACGAGAATAAAAGAATTCCTTTTGCCTGAAAGAATCGTTAAGGCGGAAGGGAATATTGCAAACGTCGAAAGCCTCTTGATGGGCTTTGAAAAACAAAACTTTTTCAAGATTGAAAAGCCTTGTACCGTAAAGGGAAAGGGGTATATTATCCTTGATTTTGGGCGTGAAATTTACGGTACGGTGCGCCTGATGATGAACCGCCTCTACGATGAAAAGGCGGGCAATAATATGCGTATTCGCTTTGGTGAATCGGTGACGGAAACCTGCGCGGAAATAGGTGAAAAGGGCGCAACGAACGACCATTCAACGAGGGATATGGAAATTTATATGTCCTCAAATTCGGATATGGAATGGGGCAACACAGGCTTCCGTTTCGTGAGAATTGACTTCATCTTAAATCAAACCTATTCCATCAATAAAATCGTTGCAGGTTTTATCTATACGGATATGGAGCGGGTGGGTGATTTTAAGACGAGTAACCGCCTTGCGGAGATCTACGATACCTCGGCGTACACCCTCTTTTTGAATGTACAAAATTCTATTTGGGACGGCATCAAGCGCGACCAACATTTGTGGGTGGGGGATCTCTATCCTGAGCTTACTGGGTTGTTGCTTTCCTATGGCAATATACCTGCGGTGGAAGAGGCGCTCGAGGGGATTGTAGATCACTATAAAATGCCTATTTGGTACAATGAAATTCCTGCCTACAATATATGGTTTGTACTGTGCGTAAATGATTTCATCAAATACACGGGTATAGAAAATCAAAAAATTATCGCGGAAGTAGAGAAAAATATCGACCAGTTTGACAAGTGTATCGACGGGTACGGCGAGGTTGATTTTCACAAGATTGGCGCGAGTATGTGGGTGGACGATTTCTTTGAGTGGCCCTGCTTTGAAACCCCCAACGGAAGGATAGGGGTATTCTACCTTTTGAAGTATACTTTGCAAAAGCTTGTAGAAGAAAAATTCTTCGGGGAAAGAATTACGCAAAAGGCAAAGAAAGCTCTTGCAAAAATCAAGAACGTGCGCAAGCCGATCACGAACGTGAAATCGGTGGAAAGCTTGCGTGTGCTTTGCGGTGAAAACGTAAAAAGTAGTATAGCTACTCTGCTCGAGGGTGGAGCGAAGGGCTGTTCCGTGTTCTTTATGTACTTCATCTTGAAGGCTCTTGCGGACAACGGTCACGGCGCGGAAGCAGTAATGATTGCGCAGGAATACTACGGCGGAATGCTTGATAAGGGCGCGACGACGTTCTGGGAAAATTTCGACGTTGAATGGACGAAGAACAGCTGTCGCATAGACGAGTTCCCGAACGAAAACCAAAAGGATATTCACGGTGACTTTGGGGCGCATTGTTATACGGGCTTCCGTCACAGCTTGTGCCATGGTTGGTCGAGTGGCGTTATCGCATTCCTCGTGGAAAACGTAGCGGGGATTAAAATTAAGGAAAAAGGCTTTAGAAAAATAGAAATACAGCCGATGCAAAACATCGACTGTATCAAATGCGACGTACCTACGCCGTATGGGAATATCGGTATTGAAACGGTTGCAACCGCATCTGACAAGAAGCAGGTGCAGGTTCGTAAGCCCAAGGAAATTGAGATTATTTAATCGTTTTGCGAAGCTCGGACGGAGTAACGTCAAACTGTTTTTTGAAGCTTCTATAAAAGAAGCTCGTGTTGTTGAAG
>JAZRBK010000286.1:0-19077 GCA_045635025.1 Candidatus Scatosoma sp. | reverse complement strand
CGCTTGGCCTCCGACTTCCTTAATCATCGTGAGGGGCGTTTTGAAATCGTGGGAGACGTTGGCGATAAGTTCCTTTTGCATTTTGTCCGTTTTAGAAAGCTCGTCCCGCGCAAAATTGAGCGATTCCGCAAGCTCAATAAGCTCCGCGCCGTACATCTTCCCGTGGAAATCGACGTCGAAATCCCCGTTCGCGAGCTCGCGGGCTTTTTTCGTCATCTCCGCTATCGGCGTTGTGAGCATACCCGATACGGTGCTCGAAAGCGCAAGGGAAATTACGAACATAATCACCGCCAAAATAATCGAACGGGCAGTCATTTCTTGCATAGACGATTGTAAAAAATCGAGCGGTTCGGCTACGTACAGATACAGAGGGGTATCGCCGTACAAATACACGCGCGTACAATATACGTATTCCCCGCTCCCCTCGTAGATGGCGTAATCGGTAACCAGCAGTCCGTCCAATTTTTCCAAAACCGTTCCGATTTCTTCTCGGAACGTCTGTTCCTTGCCGTCCTCGCCGTTTTGGTGCGGATTTCTGGGGAACACGATTGTTCCCTCGCCGTCTAAAATATACACTTCCGCGCTATACCGTGCGGAAAGATAATTGATATACGCGCTCCAACTGCCGCCAAACGCTGCGGGCAAGCCGTTTTCCACCGCCGTTTTAATCTCTCCGCCCTCTTCGTGGAGCTGTTCTACCGTTTGGAACTTATACGCACGCTCAACGGCAACGCGTTGCGCCACACCGTAGATGATAATAACGACGAACGAGAGCGCAAAAAACACCGCCCACAGCAAAAAGAACATACTCGTACTGCTTTGCCGTATGCGGTAATTTTGTCTGCGCCGTTGCCGACGGACGATTCTCTTTTGATTTTTTAAGTCTCTGTTTTCAGAGCCGCTTCCGCCGTTTTCCGCCATTTTTTACTCGCCCTTTGTTTATTTTTGCCTTTTTATTTTACGCGAACCGCATTTACGCGAACGATTTTTGCGCTAAACGTTTTGTACGAACCGTTTTATTTTGCGGTTCCTTTGCGGGTTCTGCCCGCGTAGCCGTGCTCGGCTTGATTTTACACTTCGAACTTATACCCGAGCCCGCGTAACGTTACGATAAACTTTCTGTATTCTTTCAAGTTGCCGCGGAGCATTTTGATATGCGTATCCACCGTTCTGTCGTCGCCGTAAAAATCGAACCCCCAAACGTCATAGAGCAGTTTTTCGCGCGTGAGCGCGATACCCTTGTTACGGACGAGGTAGAACAACAGCTCGTATTCCTTAGGAGTAAACTCGCCTTTTACTCCGTCCACGTAGACGTTCCTGCCCGCCATATCGATTTCCAAGCCCTCGAAGCGCAGGATTTCGTTTTGGTTAGGTTTCTTCTGCTCGTGCCGCTTGGTAACGGCGTTAATCCGCGCCATAACCTCTTTGGGTGAGAACGGTTTGGTTACATAATCGTCCACGCCGATTTCAAAGGCGAACAGTTTGTCGTATTCCTCGCCGCGCGCCGAAAGCATAATCACGGGAATATCCTTTACCTTTTTAATCTCTTTCACCGCGGAAAACCCGTCGAGATACGGCATCATTACGTCCATTAAAATCAGGTCGTAATCGTTCTCCTTGCAAGCTTTTACCGCTTGCATACCGTCCGCCGCCTCGAACGCTTCGTTCCCCTCGAACTCCACATATTCCCGCAGTACTTCGCGAATCATTTCTTCATCGTCTACTATCAATATTTTCATTTTCTTTTCCGCTCCCGTATCCATAATTTTCCATATTTATAGTTATACCCTAAAAATGTTACGTTTGTAACAAAAACCCGTGAAAGTTTTGTGAAACCTTCACGGGTAGTATACCACCTTTTTTACCGTTTGTCAAGCGCTCGCGCGCGTACGAGCGTTCGTTTACGGTTCGCTTACAGTTAATTTGCTGTTCGTTTATAGCCTGTTTGCGAACTGTTCACAAGCCCCTTTCAACCCTTTCGCGAGCCGCGGACGGACAATACGCGATACTGCGCGGATACTGTGCAAGGCGTCCTGATGCGGGCTATTCGACGATTGTTCGTAGATTATTCGTAATCGTCAAAGCTCCGCGGCGTATCGAAGCCGTTTTTATAACCGTGCGGATAGGGCGGCGGACAGGGGGGATATGTAGGCGGGCGGCAATCGGGCTTACACGGTTTGGGTTTTTCGCTCGGTTTTTCGTTCGGGGTTTCCGCCGAGCCGACGTTTACCAAAATGACGTCCTCGCCGATTTTAACGATATTTTTCAGCTCGATAAGCAGTCCGTTTTTCTTAAAGGAAAACCCGCGGCTATTGGGCACGACGAGCCCTATCCAACGGTTTTCGGGATAACGCAACACGACGTCGCAAGCCTTACCGAGTTTCCGTCCGTCCACTACGTTGATAACCTCTTTTGCGCGAAGTTCAGAAAACGTCAATTCCATACCGTAACCTTTCACCGCCTTTTTTGTTTCGCCTATTGTACGGGCGCGGCGTTTGCCGCCGTATTACTACTATATGCGGCGGGTGGAAAAAGGTTTCCCACCCGCCGCGTTTTGGCGTATTTTATTCCCGCATTTTACCAAGAAACGTCGCTGAGCACCAATCGCAATTCCTGTAAGTTCAATACTTCCAAGAGCGTCAACTCCAATCTCAACTCTCCCTCTACGGTAAAGCTTTCCCCTGCCGCCACCGATACGCTCGTCAGCGTTCCGCTTTGCAGAACGGTGTTGCCGTTGTAAAGCTTAAAACTGATTTTATGCGGGTTCGACGAGCCGTACCAATCATACGTTTTCGTTCCGCTTATTTTCAGCGTAACGTACGTACTTTTCGAAAACGTTCTCCCTAACGTTAAAGAAACGCCCGTTATATCGGCGGAGCTGTGCTTAAATACAACCCCCGTACTCCAACCGTTGATTGTCAAAGGCGTTTCGGGCAATTCGCAATTTATCGGGAGTTCTACCCCGCCTAATATACCGCTACCAAGAGTAATATTTTTGTTCTTTATTTCTATCGTTTGCAACGAGGTGCAATCCACGAAACAACCACTCCCAAGCGAAGTTACCGATTCGGGTATGCTAACCGATTTCAATGCGGAACAATTTTCAAAAGCGTAATCACCGATAGTCGTTACCGTTTCGGGTATGGTTATAGACTGTAAAGACGTACAATTTTGGAACGCATACGTACCGATGCTCGTAATGCCGCTTCCTATTTTCACTTCGCTCAGCGAAGTACAGTCCTTGAATAAATTATTAGACTTATTCGTTACTTTGTCGGGAATCGTAATGTTTGTAAGCGCACTACAATAAATGAACACCGAATCACCGAGGTATTCCAAGTTTTTAGGCAACGCGACGGTTTTTAACGACGTACAACTTTGAAACGCGCAAAAGCCTATGCTTTTACACGAGGGCATTTCCACTTCCGTTAAAGAGGTACACCTTAGAAACGCGCCGTGATTTATTGTTTCCAACGTATTCGGCAACGTAACCTTTTTTAGCGTCGAACACTCGTTAAAACCGTCGACAACGTATTGAAAATTGACGATTTTTCCCGTTCCGATAGCAACCACCTTTTTCCCTTGATACGTAGACGGTACGACCACTTCTGTTTTCTCTCCCACGTAATCCACTAACGCATAACCGTCCCCGTATTCCTCAAACACGAACGGAGAAGTTACGGTTACACAACAGTCCGCGTAAAGCCCGTTGTGTGCCGTTGCCGTTATCACCGCCGTTCCCACGGACAATGCGGTTATCTTCCCGTCTATAACGGTAGCCACACTCTCATTCGTGCTATTCCATTTAAGCGTTTTGTCCGTAGCGTTACTCGGTTCAAGCGTTGCGGTAAGCGTTATACTTTCTCCCTCCTCTAACTCCACCGTACTTTCGCTAAGAGAAACACTAATTATCGCAATCGTCTTGGCGCTGACAGACACCGCACAGAAAACCCTCTTTCCGTTCGCCGTTTTCGCCGTAATGGTAGTCGTTCCCACGCCCGTTGCCGTAACGTTACCTCCTGAAACCGTAGCTATACCCGTATCCGCGCTATCCCATTGAATCGTTTTGTCCGTTGCGTTGCTCGGATACACCGTCGCCGTGAGCGTAAAGCTTTCCCCCTCTTCAAGCGAAAGTGTAGACGCGTTGAGCGAAATGCTTTCCACTTCTACCACCTTTTCACGCACCGTTACCGTGCAATCGTCCCTTTTCCCGTTATTGGACGTCGCCCATATCTTCGTCGTGCCCGCCTTCTTAGCAAGCACGTATCCGTTCGAAACGGTTGCTACGTCCGGATTCATACTCTCCCATTTAACCGTTTTATCCGTTGCGTTGCTAGGAAAAACGGTAGCGGTTAATGTATACGACTGCCCCTCATCAAGCGTAATCAAGCTTTCTTGTACGTCCACAAAAACCACGTCAACCGTAGTGTAACTTTCTTCCTCTTCTTCCTCTTCCTGCTCTTCCCTTTCCGTCGAAGATTCCTCTGAGGATTCTTTTTGCGAAGTATTAGACGAGTGGTTCGGATAATACGTCTTAGGCGGAGCTTCCTCTTCGCACGCAACCATAGCAAACGCTACCGTTGCAAGCATTAAACATAAAAGAAATTTGATTATTTTTCGCATAAACAAGCCTCCAAAAACACATAAGATTTTGTACAATATATGTACAATTTTATTTATTATAGTACGAATTATGTACAATGTCAATGAAAAGTAGGGGGAATCTTATGGAAATCGGAAAAAAACTAAAAGAACTACGAAAGACGGAGGGCTTAACCCAACAACAGCTTGCCGATAAATTACAAATCAGCAGAGTGAATTATACGCGTTATGAAACGAACGCCGCGCGCCCCGATTACGAAACGCTAATTAAATTGGCTGATTTTTACGACGTAAGTTTGGACGAAATCTTTGACAGAACGTAAAGAAGCGACTTGATTTTCAAGCCGCTTCTTTATTTATGATTTTTACGAAATATTTTCTCGAATATGATTTAGGGCGTTCTTTTCAAGACGGGAAACCTGCGCTTGGGAAATCCCTACTTCCTCAGATATCTCCGTCTGCGTTTTTCCCTCAAAATAACGCAAAAACAAAATGCGTTTTTCCCGCTCGCCGAGTTTTGCCATCGCTTCGCCCAGCGCGACGTGCTCCGTCCAAATCTCGTCGGTGTTTTTCTCGTCGCAGAGCTGGTCCATAAGCAGTAAAGTATCCCCCGCCTTATTATATACGGGCTCGTATATCGATACGGGGTCGGAAATCGCGTCGAGTGCGTACACCACTTCCCGTTCGGCTACTTGCAACTTTTCCGCGATTTTTTCTATCGTAGCCTCTTCGTCTTTCTCCTCAATCGCCTCGCGCGCTTTAAGCACCCTATACGCCATATCCCGAATAGAGCGGGAAACGCGCAGGGAATTGCCGTCGCGAAGATACCGCTTTATCTCTCCGATTATCATCGGTACGGCGTAGGTGGAAAACTTTACACCGACGTTTACGTCGAACCCGTCGATAGCCTTTATCAACCCCACGCAACCCGCCTGAAACACGTCGTCCGCACCCAGATTTTTTATCCGAAACCGCTTTACGAGCGAGAGCACGAGCCGCATATTCCCTACGATAAACTCGTCGCGCGCCCGTTTATCACCCGCCTTGATTTTTAGCATCAATTCCTCGTTTTCTTTCGCGCTTAACTTCGGCAAACCCGACGTATCCACGCCGCAAATCTCTACTTTCTGCATACGCTTTCCCCCTTTACTTTCTATGTAAAAGCAGGGGGCAGGTACGCGTTCAACGCGAGTATGGGCTATAAATGAACCAAATTGATAACTTAGAAAATCGCAAAAACGCTACGGGCATAGTATTCGCTAAGAGAAAAACTTTTATTCCATTTTTGCAATTTCTTTTTTTAGGCGCAGGATAATTTTCTTTTCCAAACGGGATATGTAGCTTTGTGAAATCCCAAGCAAATCGGCTACGTCCTTTTGCGTCATCTCCTCCCCGCCGCCTAAGCCGAACCGTAAAAACATTATCTTCCGCTCCCGTTCGGAAAGCTTTTTTAATGCCTCTTTGAGCTGTTCTTTTTCCGCGTTCGCCTCCACGTCCCCGTACACCGCGTCTGCGGACGTTCCTAACACGTCGGACAAAAGCAGTTCATTCCCCTCGAAATCGGTGTTGAGCGGTTCGTCGAAAGATACTTCCGTTTTCAACCGAGCGGTTCGGCGCAGGTACATCAAAATCTCGTTTTCAATACACCGCGAAGCGTACGTGGCGAGCTTGATATTCTTGTCCGTACGGAAAGAATTGATAGCTTTAATCAACCCTATCGTTCCAATGGAAATCAAATCGTCGTTATCCACGCCCGTATTGTCGAACTTGCGCGCGATATACACGACTAAGCGCAAATTATGTTGAATAAGCAAACTCTTTGCGCGTTCGCGCTCCGCCTCCTCTCCCTCGATTAGCTTTTTCAGCGACGCGCCCTCTTCCTCCGCAGAAAGCGGCAGGGGTAACGCTTCCCCGTTTCCGCAAACGTAGTCTACGGTGTTTTGCCAAGCGGCGCTAGCGCGCATATCTTCGCTAAGCGTTACGCCGAAACGTCTCAACCGCTCGATTAGATTTTCCCAAATCCGCACTATTCCCATACCTTTTACCCGACCTATTCCTGTATTTCAAAAATCCGAGAATGTAAAATCAACTTATACCCTCTCGATAACATATTCGACGAAAGTGCGAAATATGCTTGCTTTTTTACCGTTTTTTCCCGTGTCTTAATTTCAATTTCGCCCTTAAAAAGCCGCAGCGTTTTTTCTCCGCTCATCGTCATGATTTTCGTTTCCGCTATCTCGATTTCGCCTGCCGCAAACAGTTCGCCGCCGAACACGTCGAACGCCAAATCAGGCGACAAAAAACATACGGGCAGCGATTTGTGCTCGGCAAAATTACCGCTGTCGTAAAACCCGAACGCTTTCACTTCCTTGCCAAGACGACGCACTATGCAAGGATAAACGTATCTTTCCACCGCGTAACGGCGGTACAGCTTTTTTAGAAGCGCTAACGCAATGACCGCGAGCGCGATAAACGCCGAAAATACGTATGCAGGAGCGATTTTTCCTATCGCCGTATCCTTTGAAATTGGGAAAATTGCCAAGATTGCTCCACCGAAACAAAAGGAAAAAAGAAAGAAGTATACAGCGTTCAACGCGTACCTGCCCCCGTCCTTTTTATCTTTTATCCTACCGAACGCGATTAGGCAAAGCAACAAACCCACCGCTATTTTTAATGCGGAACTCAAAATCGGCGGTAAAACCAAAAAAGGATAAGCGACGGCAAAAACCGCGCCGATTACGCCTGCGAAACACAAGCGTTTATAACGGATTTTCCGCTTCGCCGCTTTTAAGGAAAGATATAAAAGCGTGATATCCAGAAGAAAGTTTTCCATCAGTGCGTATTCAATATAAATCTCCAACCGCTCTTCCTCCCCGCGGCGTTCCCTCTTCGCCTTGCCGTTTAGGGCTATGCCGTCATTATACAACCCGCGCGTAAAAAAATAAAAACGCCTTTTGTCTAAAAAGCGTTTTTTCCGTCGGAAAGTATAAATTGTGTAAACGGATATCATTTTGTCTGTCCCGCGCCCCCGCCGTTAGGCGGGCAAATCGCGTTCGCGCATTAAAAAGCGTACTTGAAATATTCGATTTTCCCTTGCGGATACACTTCGGCTACGTCAAAACGAGCGTTGGGTTCTTTGCCCGTCGTCAAGCCGTAAAATTGCGCGATTTTATAATAGCGACGTTGTTTTGCCGCCGTAACCGCTTCCCTCGGCGCGCCGTAACTCTCCGTTTCCCGCGCCTTTACCTCCACGAACACGGTTTCCTCGCCGTCTTGCACGATTAAATCGGCTTCGCCAAAAGGGGTGCGGAAATTGCGCTTCAAAATCTTACAGCCCTGCGCTTGCAGATAATTTGCCACAAGCTTCTCGCTCTTTTTGCCTAAAACTTTTTTGTGAACGTCCTGCGGTGAATTGGGCATAATCCGTGCTCCTTAATCCCTGCGATATGTTCCGCCGTACCGTAACCTTTGTTCTTTTCAAACGCGTACTGCGGATATTCTTTTGCGTATTCGTCCATCAAATTATCCCGATAGACTTTCGCAACGATACTCGCCGCTCCAATGGAATAGGACAAAGCGTCGCCGTGAATAACGCTCTTTTGCGGCGGCGTAATATCAATCGTCATATTCCCGTCCGTGAGCACGACGTCAGGGGAAACGCAAAGCGTTTCAATCGCCCGTTTCATCCCCAAACGCGTCGCCTGTAAAATATTCATTTCGTCTATCGCTTTTTCGTCGATTTCCACAATCGAATACGCTATCGCTTTTTCTTTAATTTTCTCCGCGAGCTCTTCCCGCTTCTTTTGGGAAAGTTTTTTGCTATCGTCCACGCCCACGACAAGCTCGTCTATGCCGAGCGGCATAATCACCGCCGCGCATACGACGGGCCCTGCCAGAGGTCCTCTGCCTACCTCGTCTACGCCCGCTATATATTGATAACCCTTTGCTTTTAACGCGTTTTCATAGACGAGCTTTTGTTCGCCGTCCCATTGTTTCGCCATTTCCCCTGCCCCCTTGCTCCTGCGTACTTTATCTTACTTTTCTTGTCTTTTCGTTGCCACGATTTTTGAAGCTATATTAAAAGGTAAAGTCACCGTACTCGTCAGGGTTTTCAAGGCAGATTTTTCCCAAGCGCCCTTTTCTAAAATCGTCGATAAGCGCCTTTGCGCCGCGCTCGTAGTCGTACTCGTTGCCGCGGAGAATAAATCCTCTGCGTTTGCAAAGCGCCTCGTACATTCCAAGCTTCGTGGAAAAGTCGGTAATTCCGTACCTGTCCGTGAGGTTTTGCGGATATTTTTCGGCGAGCTCGCCCAAAAGTTCCAGCGCGATATCGTCCATATCCAAAATATCGTCGTTGATACTGCCGATATAGGCAAGGTGTTTCGCGTGGTATTGGTCGTCGAACGCAGGCGGCATCGTACCAGGGGTATCGAGCAAATCAAAGCCCCCGCATTTAAGCCATCTCACGTCCCGCGTAACCCCCGCTTTATCCCCTGTTTTCGCGCGTTTTTGTCCGCTGATGAGGTTGACGAGCGTACTTTTACCCGTATTGGGAATCCCAGCCACCATAAAACGGAAAGTGCGGTTAAGCCCTTTTGCTTCGGCGCGAGCACGCTTTTCTTGCGTGATTTCGTTAAGCTTTTGTAAGAGCAACCGCTTAGACGAAACGTTAACGGAATTACATTTTACGCAATATTGTCCTTTCTTTTCGAATAATTTCAAAAAGCCGTCCGCTTTCGCGTCGGCAAGGTCGGCTTTATTCAAAACGTATAACACGGGCTTTGCACCGAAGATTTTTTGCAAGTTTTTATTCACCGTAGCAATCGGCGCGCGCGCGCCGAGCACGCAAATGACCCCGTCGCAAAGGTCGCGTTTTTTCTCCATTTCCCGCATGGCTTTCGTCATGTGCCCTGGGAACCATTGTATCGTTTTCACTATATTACCTCTTTGATAGGATAGACTTTGCTCTTTATAACGTTCTTTTTTGGATTCGTTTACGTTTTCCTTGTATCCTATCGGTTATTTGAGCAAATCAGGGCGGCGCGATTTCGTGATTTCGAGCGCTTTTTCCCTGCGCCACTTATCAATTTTCGCGTGGTCGCCGCTTCGGAGTACTTCGGGCACGATTAAGCCCTTATATTCCTGCGGTCGGGTGTAGTGGGGATATTCGAGCATATTTTCCGAAAAGCTCTCATCTACGAGCGACGACGGACTGAGCACACCGTCTACGTAGCGCGATACCGCGTCCGCTACCACCATTGCGGGAAGCTCCCCGCCCGTGAGCACGTAATCTCCGATAGAAATCTCCTCGTCAATATAGAGGTCGAGAACCCGTTGGTCTACCCCCTCGTAATGTCCGCAAAGCAAAATCAAATGCTCGTAAGATAAAAGCTCGAACACCTTTTGCTGACGGAACACCTCGCCCTTGGGCGACATATAAATACGGCGCGCTTTATGCTCTGGGTCGAGGGCTTCTATCGCGTTGCCAATCGGCTCGGGCATCATCACCATTCCCGCACCTCCGCCGAACGGATAATCGTCGCATTTGAGGTGTTTGTCCGTCGTATAATCGCGGATATTCACGATATTGATTTGTATTTTGTTCTCCTTTTGCGCTCTGCCTAAGATACTTCCCTGCATAGGGGTAAACATCTCGGGGAAAAGGGTTAAAATATCAATTTTCATATTCTTTTTTCCGTTTTACACGCACGCTTTTTTCGGCGCGTGTTTGATTTCATCTCGTACACGGGTGCTCCGTTTTTACAAAATCGCCTCTACAAAGCTCGCACTGTCAAAGAACTCCAAGTCCTCCATTTTCTCTCCCACGCCCGCGAAAACAACAGGCAGGGAAAGTTCGGCGGCAAGGGAGAATACAAACCCGCCTTTCGCCGTTCCGTCAAGCTTCGTGAGCACGAGCCCGTCGAGTTCCACCGCCTCGTCGAATACGCGCGCTTGATTTACCGCATTTTGCCCCGTCGTCGCGTCGAGCACCAAAAGCTTCAAAAAATCCGCTTCGGGATATTCGCGCGTAACGACTCTGTCCATTTTGCGAAGCTCGTTCATTAGATTGTCTTTTACGTGTAATCTGCCCGCCGTATCGATAATCACGACGTCCGTTTTCTTCGCCCGCGCGGAAGATACCGCGTCGAAAATAACGGCGGAGGGGTCGCTGCCCTCTTCGTGTTTGACGATACGCACTTTCGCGCGTTCCGCCCAAACGGAAAGTTGCTCGCTCGCCGCCGCGCGGAAGGTGTCCGCCGCCGCTACGGTAACCGTTTTTCCCTGTGAAAGGAAATAGTGCGCGAGCTTGCCTACCGTCGTCGTCTTGCCTACGCCGTTCACCCCTACGAGCATAATCACGCAAGGGTATTGCGGCGGCTCGACTTCCGATTCTTCTAAGACGTCCGTCAAGATTTTCCGCAAAAGCCCCACGACGTATTCCTCGTCTTTGAGTTTGTCGGCAATCGCCTGTTTTTTAACTTGTTCCACAACTTCCTGCGCCGTCGTTACCGATACGTCGGAGGAGATGAGGATTTCTTCGAGCTCGTCGTAAAAATCGTCGCCGAGCTTATTCCCCGTGAAAAGCGCACGGAGTTTACCCGAAAGATTTTCCTTGGATTTTTTTAACGCCCCGAAAAGTTTTCCAAATATTCCCATTTTTTATCGTTCCTTATGGATAGTATTTTTTTGTTTGCGAGCGCAAACCCGCCGTACACGAGCGAGAAAAAACGTAATCTTGACAAGGGATTTCCGCGCGCCTTATCACGAGATAAAAACGGCGTAGATACGAGCAAGTCAAGGAAAACGCGTATTTTTCGACGGGAGTGTACTGAGCCGTACACGAGCGAGAAAAAACGCAAGCTTGACAAGCGATTTCCGCACGCCCTATCACGAGGTAAAAACGGCGTAGATACGAGTAGTCCGCGGAGGGCGCGGCTTCCCCGACGGGAGTGTACATAGACGTACACGAGCAAGGGGAAACGCAAGCCCGACAAAGGAATACGACGTATATACGCCGTTTTTTATTCTACTGTGCCAGCACCGAGCCTACTCTCTACCTCCGCCAATTTTACGGAGACGATTTTGGAAACGCCCTTTTCCTGCATGGTTACGCCGAAGAGGGAATCCGCTTGGTTCATCGTCGGCTTTCTGTGGGTAATGACGATGAATTGGGTATCGAGTGCAAAGCGTTTCAAATAGCTTGCAAATCTATCCACGTTCGCCTCGTCGAGCGCCGCTTCGATTTCGTCGAGAATACAGAACGGCATCGGACGGGCTTTCAAAATCGCGAACAGGATTGCTATTGCGGTAAGCGCGCGTTCGCCGCCGGAAAGGAGGGAGATTTTCGTAAGCTTTTTGCCAGGAGGGCAAGCCACGATTTCTACACCCGCCGCCAAGGGGTCTTCCCCCTCGACGTAGTCCATTTGGAGCTCTGCTTTGCCGCCGCCGAACAGTTCTTTGAACGTGGTTTTGAAGTTTTCGTTGATTTGCACGAACCCCTCGTCGAAAATACGGAGCATTTCCCCGCGGATTTCGTCCAACGCCGCTTGCAAGTCGTCGATAGCTTTTTGTAAATCTTCGCGTTGACCCGCCATTTCGCCGTGCCGCGATTTTTCGTATTCGTATTCCTCTACCGCGTTGGGGTTGACAGGACCTAAGTTCGTAATCTTCCGTTTCAAAACGGTGATAAGGTTTGCCGCCTCGGTAACGTCGAAGCCCTCTTGTTTGAGTTCCAAACAAGCCTCGTAATCCATTTCGTACGCCTCTTCCATACGTTGGCGCATATTTTCGAGGTTGGTGTCGATTTTACTGATTTCAATTTCGCATTTATACCGCTTGTCCGACTGTTTGGTAAGCGTTTCTTGCAAGGTAGTGCGCTCCTCTTCGAGGGAGAGCTGGTTGGCGTTGATAGTTTCCTTTTCTTTGGAAAGGGTCGCAATCTCCTCCATAATCGCCTCGACCGCAGCGCGTTCCTCGTCCGTGAGCTCCTTTTCCTGCGCTTCCGCTTCCAAGCCGTTGAGCTTGGTTTGCGTGTCCGTCTTTTCGTATTCCATATCTAAAATACGTTTGACGAGCTCTTCCTTTTCCACCGTCAAGCGGGCAACCGTTTCGCCCTGTTGTTCGATAGCCGAACGCAAAGAAGCATATTCGATTTCCGCCTTTCGGAGCGTTTCGCTCTTTTCCGCGCGTTCTTCTTTGAATTGTTCGCACGTTTTGCGTTGGCTTTCGATTTGCGCCTGCGCCTGTTGACGGCGTTTGGCAATCTCCTCCTCGCCGAGCGCGGAGTTCGCCTCTTCCGATTGGAGCACGTCGAGTTTGAGTTGGAGCTCCGTCATCGCTTCGCGGTAGGTTTCTACGTCCCCTTCCGCTTCCGCGATTTGTTGGGTGAGCGCCGTTTCCCGTTGCAAGAGCCCTGCAATTTCGCTGTTTGCGCCCTGATACTTTTCACGGAGCTCGTCAAGCGCTTTTTCCGCTTCTGCGCGGGCTTTTTCGCTTTCCGCTATCGCCGTTTTGAGTTTTTCTACGTATTTTTGCTTTTTGAGAATGTTATCTTTACATTCTTGAATCTTTCTCTCGTGCGAAAGGAGCGAACCGCCCTCTTTCCCACGGCTGCCGCCCGTCATCGAACCGCTCGTCGCCACAACGTCCCCGTCGAGCGTAACGATTTTGAAAAGGTTTCCGTACTTTTTCGCTATCGCGGTTGCGCTCGCAATCGTGTCGCAGATAAGCGTATTGCCAAGCAGGTTGGAAATAACGTTATAATAGTAATCGTCGTATTTGACGAGTTCGGTAGCAAGTCCCATCGCGCCGCGCTCGTCCAAAGCTCTGCGGATTTCACGCGAATCGGGACGGGGGCGCATACTCGATACGGGCAAGAAAGTTACTACGCCGCCGTTGGTGCGTTTTAAGTACTCGATAAGATACCGCCCGTCGTCCGCGCTGGGCACGACGATATTTTGCATAGCGCCACCAAACGCCGTTTCAATCGCGCGCTCGTATTTTTGTTCGGTAGACACGACGTCCGCGAGCGCACCGTGCATACGTCTACTCAAATCCCCGTTCGTCTTGGCTACGGAAAGCAGTCTGCGAACCGATTCCTTATAACCGTCGAAACGGTTTTTGAGGCTCACGTACATTTCAAGATTTTCTTTCAAGGAAGCGATTTGTCCGTTCGCGTTGAAAAGCTCTTGGTTGAAATCGTTGATAGTGAGCTGCATTTCCCGCACTTCTTCCTGCTTTTCCTCGAAATCGCGCATACCCGTAGAGGTAAAACCTCTAAGCGATTTCAAATCCTTTTGCACGGCGAGAAGTTCACTTTGCAAACGTTCCTTTCTCTCTTCCGTCTTTTGGAGCGTGGTTTTCAGTTCCGCCATTCTGTCTTTCGCCGCCTCTAAACGCGCCGAAAGCGTACCCAAGTTTTCTTTGAGCTTGGATAAATCGTCCGCGGAAGAGAGTTGGCTTTGTCTGTTTTCGTCTGAAAGTTTTTCAAAAACCTCTATCTTTTTATCGAGCGCCGCTACCGCCGAACGCAATACTTCCGTCTGCGTTTCCAGCTGGGTAAGTCGTTTGTTATCCTCTTCGTTTTTGCGGTTCGTCAACGCGATTTCGTCGTCGATTTCTCCGATACGCGCCTTGCTCGCCGCAAGCATTTCTATCGCCGCTTCGATTTGCGAACGGTACGTTTTAATACGTTCGCGCGCAAGTTTCAATTCCCCGTCTTTCCGTTCGTTGCCGACGGAAAGCTCCACGCGCTTGTCGTTTAACTCAGAAAGGCGCACGTCCGCAAGGTTAATCTTTTCTCGGTTTTCTTCGATTTTACGGTTAATAAGCTCGATTTTCGTATTCAAATCAATGATTTTATCGGAAATTACCGCAATATCTTTTTTGAACTTGCCCTTTTCGCCCTCCGCGTTTTCATAGCGGTATACGTACGTATTCGCCTCGTTGATTTTTAACGTCTGCGAAAGCTCGTTATATTCCTTCGCCGCTTCCGCACTCTTTTTCATCGCGGGCAAACGGCGTTCTACTTCGTCGATACGTTGACTGTAAATGTATAAGTTCTCGTTGGAATCGGCGATTTTCCGCTCGATTTCCTGCTTGCGCGATTTGAATACCATAAGCCCGAGCGCTTCTTCGAAAATCAAACGTCTGTCCTCGGGTTTCGCGTTCATAATTTGCTCCACCTTGCCCTGCCCGATGATGGAATACCCCTCTTTGCCGAGCCCGATTCCGTGGAACAGCGTAACGAGGTCTTTCAGTCTGCTCACTTGGTTGTTGATAAGGTATTTACTCTCGCCCGTACGATACAGCCGACGGGTCATTGAAACGTCGGGGGTGTCTACGTCGAAAATACGGTTTTCGTTGTCGAAAACGAGGGTAACCTCACAAAAGGATTGAGGTTTTCTCTCTACCGTACCCCCGAAAATGACGTCCTGCATATTCGAGCCGCGCAACGATTTCGCCGACTGCTCCCCAAGCACCCAACGCACCGCGTCCGCAACGTTACTTTTTCCGCAACCGTTCGGGCCGACGATACACGTAACCCCCTCTTCGAAACGGATTACCGTTTTGTCTGCAAACGATTTGAAACCGACGAGTTGTATTTCTTTCAGATTCAAAATGTACTCCTTATGATATTTACTATATCCCTGTTATTTTTTCTCTTGCTTATTCGTTTCTTTGTTTTTCGTTTCTTTCTTTTTCAGTTCCCATAAAAGCCGCGTGGAGGCGGTAGCTTTCGCTTCCCGCTTGGTTTTGCCCTCGCCGTTAGCGCTCTCGCCCATAGCCGTAAGGGTACAATGGAAATGCGGCGCGTTGTCTGCGCCCGTTTTCCACCACGATTCCTGCGCTTCTTTTTGTTTACGCTGTTCCAAAAACTCTTTGAGCGCGCCGATAGGATTGCTTTCTTCTAAGTCGAAATGTAAATTGCCGTGCCGCAAAATAAACGTCTGCGCCGCCGCATAACCCCCGTCCAAATAAATCGCCGCAACCACCGCCTCGAACAGGCTCGAACGCGCCTTATCCCCGACGTTATACTGCGCTTTGCCCGACACACGTAAATACCGCCAAATGTCCAAAGCGTCCACCGCCGTTTCCAAGGCGTCCTTGCAAACGAGTTTTTGTCTGCCTTTCGTAAGCTTTCCTTCCGCCGTTTGCCCGTCTTGGTTATACTGCCATTCGGTTACGACGAGCTGCAAGACGGAATCGCCTAAATACTCCATACGCTCGTTGCTTTTTACGCGGTTTCTGTTCGCGTACGAGGAATGGGTAAACGCTTCGTCCAAAAGCTTTTTATCCTTGAACGTATACCCGAGTTTTTCCTCGATTTCCCGATACGGAAACATTTTATTTACCCTCGGCTGTCGTTTCAGCGTTCATCGCCGCCGTTTTCGCCGCTAACGCGTCCAAGTCCACCTTTTCGATGAGCGATTTTAACTTGCCCGTCAAATCCCCGCGCACGGCGTTCGCCGCTTGGGCGATACACACGGAGAAACCGCGTTCACGCGAGTTGCCGTGCCCTTTCACAACGGGTTTGTTAAGCCCCAAGAACGTCGCACCGCCAAGCCCCTCGTAATCGAGTCCTTTTTTGATATTTTTAATAATGCCGCCGCAAAGGAGCGCGCGCAGTTTCGTCCAAAGGTTGCGGGTAAACTCCCGTTTCATAATCGTGCTAACCGCTTTTCCGCAGCCCTCTACCGCTTTCGTAGCGATATTGCCCGTAAAACCGTCGGATACGATAACGTCCACGTCGCCGTACATCAAATCGCGCGCTTCAACGTTGCCGCTGTAATTTATACAGTCCACCGTTTTCAAAATCGCGTTGGTTTCCTGTTGCAAGATAAGTCCCTTGTGGTCCTCCGTGCCGTTGTTGAGAAGTCCTACGCGCGGGTTTTCCACCCCGTACGCAGATTGCGCGTACGCCGTACCCATCAGCGCGAAATGCACGAGGTTAATCGGCTTACATTCAAGGTTCGCCCCACAGTCGCAAATGAGCGTGCCCGTACCTCTGTGATTGGGAATAACGGGACAGAGCGCGGGACGGGATACCCCTTTCAATCTACCCAAAATGAGTACGCCCGCCGTGAGCACCGCTCCCGTCGAACCCGACGATACCAAGCCGTCCGCCTTACCCTCTTTGAGCAATCGGAACGCCACGACGAGCGAGGAGTCCTTTTTCGTTTTTACCGCTTTGGTGGGGATTTCCTCCATCGTAATCGTTTCCGTCGTATGCACGATTTCCAAACGGGTTTTATCGTATTGCTTGTCGGCAAGTTCCGCGTTAATTTGCGTTTCGTCGCCGCAGAGAATTAAGTACAAATCCTTATCCGCATTCAGCGCTTTTACCGCGCCTGCTACCTGTTGCTTGGGCGCGTAATCGCCGCCCATCGCGTCTACTACGATTTTCGTCATAAGCGTTCTCTCCTTTTTAATATTTGAGTTCCCCAAACGTTCTAGGATAGGGTACGACGTCGCGGATATTCGAAATACCCGTCAAGTACATAACCATTCTTTCAAACCCGAGCCCGAACCCGCTATGCGTCGTGCCGCCGTATCTTCTCAAATCCAAATACCAAGAATAGTCCTCGGGGTTCATTCCAAGTTCTTTAATACGGTTTACGAGCTTGTCGTAATCGTCCTCTCTTTGCGAACCGCCGACGAGCTCCCCAATTCCCGGTACGAGCAAATCCGCCGCCGCTACCGTTTTGCCGTCGTCGTTTTGTTTCATATAGAACGCCTTGATTTCCTTAGGATAATCGGTAAGGAATACGGGCTTTTTATAGATTGTTTCCGTCAAGAAGCGTTCGTGCTCGCTCTGCAAATCCTTGCCCCAGAAGATATTTTTATCGTCGAACTTGTCCGCGTTCTGCTTCAAAATCTCAATCGCTTCCGTGTACGTCAAACGCACGAACGCGTTTTCGGAAACGTTTTTCAATCTTTCCTTTAACCCGTTATCTACGAACTGATTGAGGAAGTTCAGCTCGTCTTGGCAGGTTTCGCTCACGTAGTCGATGACGTATTTTACCATCGCTTCCGCCACGTCCATATCCCCCGCCAAATCGCAGAACGCCATTTCCGGCTCAATCATCCAAAACTCCGCAGCGTGGCGTGCCGTGTTGGAGTGTTCCGCACGGAAAGTCGGTCCGAACGTGTACACGTTCCCGAATGCCATCGCATACGTTTCCGCATTCAACTGCCCCGAAACGGTAAGCGCCGCCTTTTTTCCGAAGAAATCGTTTTTGTAATCGACGGGCTTGCCCTCTTTCGCGAGCGTTTCAGGGTCGAACGTCGTTACTTGGAACATTGCGCCTGCGCCCTCGCAATCGCTGCCCGTGATAATGGGGGTGTGTACGTACACGAACCCGCGTTCGTTAAAGAACTTATGAATCGCAATCGCCGCTTCACTGCGGATTCGAAACGCCGCGCCAAAGAGATTCGTTCTCGGGCGCAGATACGCTATTTCGCGCAAGAACTCTACCGAATGGCGTTTCTTTTGCAAGGGATAATCGGGCGTGGAAGCGCCCTCGATTTTAATGGATTTCGCCTTGATTTCATAAGGTTGCTTGTTTTCGGGCGTGAGCTCGACAACCCCCTCGACCACGAGCGACATACCCACGTTGCCGTGCGCGATTTCGTCGTAATTTTCAAGGTTTGCCCGCTCGAACACGATTTGCGTGCTCTTAAAACAGCTACCGTCGTTGAGCTCGATAAATCCGAACGCTTTCGAGTCGCGAATCGTTCTCGCCCAGCCTGCTACCACTACCGTTTTTCCGCCGTATTCGGAAAGGGAAGCGTTCAAGGTTTTTAATGGAAGTCTTTTCATACCGTTCACCTGCCTTCACTCGGGAAATGTGTATTTTTCGCGCGCATTATGCGCGAGGTATTTTTTCCCTATTTTATATACGGTTTTATTATAACATTTTTTGTCAAAAAACACAATCGTTTGAAGCTATTTAATTTGTCGGTTCGTCGATTTTTTTAGCGATTATCCCCTGCGTAGGGCGGTATTCGTCTATCCGTAGCCGTTTTCGCGAAAGCAACTTCTCCCCGCGGTAACGTTCTAAATACGCTTCGCTCTTAATTCCGTTTTTCGGCGAGCGCAAAATCTCCTCTCTTTCCCCCTCTTTCACTATCGGCGGCGGAGGCGGGATTTCTCCGAGAATATTCGTGGTAATCTCGTACCTGTCCCCCTCGCTCCTCCCGTAAAACGCAATTTTTATTCCCCCGTCGAACACCTTTGCCGAAAGACGAACGGGCGTTGCGTAAGGATTGTATAACTTCAAATCGCTCTGTGTGGATACCATTGCATCGCGCGAGGGCGGAATATACGATACCTGCAAGGAATGGGGATGGTATTCCTCCACCTCTAACCCCGATTTGAGTGCGGCGTTATACAGGGTCGTGCTCACTTGGCATACGCCCCCGCCCACCCCGAGCACGTATTCCCCGTTCACGATGATTTTCGCCTGCTTAAAC